>JACQUN010000053.1 GCA_016210285.1 Chloroflexota bacterium | reverse complement strand
GTCTGGGGGTGTCCCCCAGCCTGGGCTCGCCCAGATCCTTCTCTTGTTTGTAGCTCAGGGCTTGGCCGATTCTGCGCAAAGAAAGCCGTGGGTGCAGGGCAAGCCCTGCCCTTCCTGGCCAGAGCCTGTCCTGAGCCTGGCGAAGGAAAGGGGGAAGGGGGATGGTCGAAAAGGGTTTTTCATCACCCTGTTAGGGGAATCCTCTGGGGCCTCGCCAGGGAGCCGGGATGGAGCTTGCCAAGTACGGCGCAGTATTTGTACTGGCTGCATCGCCTGTAGGGGAGGTCCTCATCGCGGTGCCGGCCGGCATCGCCATGGGGTTGCATCCCCTGAGCGTGCTGGTGGTGGCGGTGGTTGGCAACTACCTCCCTGTCGTGGCTGTCTATCTGTCCTTTGCTGTTGCTGAGCGCAACCCGAGGGTCGCCGGGGTCTTGAGAAGGCTGGCCCGCCCCAAGGTGCTCCGGGTTGTGGAGAGGTACGGCTTGCTGACGGTGCTGGTGGGCACGCCCTGGCTGGGGGTGTATGCCACCGCCACCTCCATGCTCCTCTTGGGGATGGGTCGAGGGAAGCTGCTCCTGGGGACCCTGGCCAGCATAGCAGGCTATGGGGTCGTGGCCATGCTCCTTGCACGCCTCGGGCTGGCCCTCCTCAGGTAGCAGGGACATCCCCCTGGAAAAGCGGAGAGGGCTGGGCTATACTTCAGCTACCGAGAGCGTGGGGGTGGGGATGATGTCGGTGGAGTTGAAGGAGATCCTGGACAAGGCCAGGCAGTACCTGCCCCAGGAAAAGCTCCTCCTGGTGGAGGAGGCCTACCGGTTCGCCGCCGACAAGCACACCGGCCAGAACCGCCTCTCCGGTGAGCCCTTTATCGAGCACCCCCTGAACACGGCCCTCTTCCTGGCCGAGATCCGCCTGGATGCCACCACCCTGGCTGCGGCCCTCCTGCACGACGTGGTGGAGGATTGCGGGGTCACAACCCAGGAGCTAGAGACCAGGTTTGGCCCCGATGTGGCGCGCCGGTAGACGGGGTGACCAAGCTGGCCAAGCTGGACCTCATCTCCGCCGAGGGGCCCCACTACGCTGGGGAGGACGGACACAACCAGGCGGAGAGCCTCCGCAAGATGCTGGTCGCCATGGCGGAGGACATCCGGGTGGTTCTCATCAAACTGGCAGACCGCCTCCATAACATGCGAACGCTGCAAGCCCTGCCCCCTGAACGCCGCCTCGCCATTGCCCAGGAGACGATGGATATCTACGCCCCCCTGGCCCACCGCCTTGGGATCTGGGACCTGAAGTGGCGTCTGGAGGACCTGGCCTTCCGCTACCTCCACGCGGGGGAGTACCGGGACATCTCCCGCCTCCTGGCGGTGCGCCGCGAGGAGCGGGAGGCCTACGTTGCGCGCGTGTCCAAGACCCTCAAAGAGGAGTTGGAGCGCAACAGCATCCAGGCCGAGGTTTACGGGAGACCCAAGCACATCTACAGCATCTACCAGAAGATGCAGAAGTACGCCACCCAGGGGAAGGAGTTTGGCCAGATCTACGACCTCTTCGCCCTCCGCATCCTGGTCAAGACCAAGGCGGACTGCTACAACGCCCTGGGTGTCATCCACAGCCTCTGGCATCCCATGCCCGGCCTCTTCGACGACCACATCGCCAACCCCAAAGAGAACATGTACCAGTCCCTCCACACCACGGTCATGTGCGAGGGAGGGACTCCCCTGGAGGTTCAGCTCCGCACCTACGAGATGCACCAGACCGCCGAGTACGGCGTGGCCGCTCACTGGCGCTACAAAGAGGGCGCCTCAGGGGATACCCACTTCGAGCAGAGGATGACCTGGCTGCGCCAACTCCTGGACTGGCAGCGGGAGGTCAGTGGCGCCGAGGAGTTCCTGGAGTCGGTAAAGACCGACATCTTCCACGACCAGGTCTTCGTCTATACCCCCAAGGGGGAGGTCAAAGAGCTTCCCGCGGGCGCCACTCCCATTGACTTTGCCTACCACGTCCACACGGACCTGGGCCACCGATGCATCGGCGCCAAGGTCAACGGGCGGCTGGTCTCCCTGGACACCCAGTTGAGGAATGGCGATACCGTGGAGATCCTGACCAGCAAGGTAGCCAGGGGGCCCAGCCTGGACTGGCTCAATACTGAACTGGGCTTCGTGCGCTCTGCCAGCGCGCGGCAGAGGATTCGGCAGTGGTTCCGCCGCCAGGAGCGCAGCGCCAACATCCAGCGGGGGCGGGAGCTCCTTCAGAAGGAGTTGCGGAAGCTGGGCATGGCGGTCAGTGAGGGGGCGGTGGCGGAGCTCTTCTCGTACGGTAGCCTGGAGGATCTCCTGGCGGCCCTGGGCAGCGGCAGCATCACCACGGCGCAGGTGGCCCACCGCCTTACCGCACAGGCAGAGCCCCAGCCCGCGGCGCCCACCACAAGCCTCCCGGCCAGCAGCCCGACCTCCGGCGTCCGGGTCCTGGGGGTGGGGGACCTCTTGACCCACACCGCCCTCTGCTGCAATCCCCTCCCCGGGGACGAGATCGTCGGCTTCATCACCCGAGGCCGGGGTGTAACCGTCCACCGCTCCGACTGCCCCAATGTGAAGAATGAAGACGAACGGGAGAGGCTCATCCGGGTCTCCTGGGGCCCCTCCCAGCAGCTCTATCCCGTGCGGGTGCGCATTGAAGCCTGGGACCGGGTGGGCCTGCTGCGTGACATCACCACCCTGGTCTCGGAGTACAACGTCAACATCGCCTCAGTGGTGACCACCGAGAACCCCGATGGCACCGCCACGATTACCCTCACCCTCTTCACCACCGGCATGGGCCAGCTCAGCCGCCTTTTTGGCAAGCTGGAGGGGGTGAAAGGGGTGCTCGGCGTGGCCCGCACGGCTGAGGTGGGAGTCATCGGGAAGCCGTCCGGATCCAAGGGCTGAGGCCCCATCACCGCCTTTCCGAAGCCCCGGCCTCTGCCAGCGCGCTCGCCTCTCCTTCACGCCCTGCCGAAGAGTCCGCGAGCGCAGCGCCAACCACCCAATCCCCCCAGGCTGTCCTTTTCCCCAGCGCCAGCGTATAATAGGTTGCAGCAAGGAAGAACCCCTGAGCAGGAGGTGGTGGCAAGGTGCCCAGCGAAAAGTCCGCACGGGTCTCCCGCAAGCGAAGGCTTATCAACCGCTCCATCAAGAGCACCGTCCATACCCATGTCAGCAGGGCCAAGACGCTCGTGGAGTCAGGGGCCGTGGAGGAGGCAGCCCAGGCGGTCCAGAACGCCATGAGCGCCCTCGATCGAGCAGCCCAGAAGGGCGTCATCCACCCCAACAAGGCGGCCCGCTCCAAATCCCGCCTGATGAAGCGGCTCAACCGCGCCAAGGCTTCCGCAGGCCCCGCCTCCTCGTAGAGCACACAGGGCACCCAACGTCATCGCCACGGACCTCCTCTCACGAGGGGTTCCGTTGCTCCCAGGACCTCGTGCCAGCTTCACAGCGTCTCGTCTTTCGGGGAGAGGGTATGAGCACCCCCCTGAAACAAGCCGTCGCCCTGGTGGTGTGGCACACCATCGCCTCGCGCCGCCTTCTGGTAGTCCAGCGACCTGCGGATGACCCTGACCTCCCTGGGATCTGGGGCCTGCCCGCTGCTTCCCTTCAGCCTGGTGAGGACTCCGCGACGGCAGCCCGGCGGGTGGGAGCGGAGAAGCTGGGCATCCCTGTCCATCTCACGGGGGTCCTGCGCCAGGGTTCGCAGGAGAGGACGGGCTATCGGCTGAGCATGGCCCTGTGGGAGGCCAGGCTGGGGTTCCTCACACCCCGTCTGCCGGAGCCAGCCGCCGGCCTCCCAGGAAACACCTACTACATCGCCTGGAGGTGGGCCGCACCCGCTGCTCTGGGCGAGGGCGCACGGAGCGGCTCCCTCTGCTGCCAGCTTCTCTTGGCCGCGCTCAAAAAGGCCAGCAACCTATCCTGAAGTAGGCTTGAGCATGGAGCAGTTTGTCGCGGTCCGGTTCTTCCACGAGATCGCCCTCAAGGGCCAGAACCGCCCCCTGTTCACACGGCGGGTGGTGAAGAACCTGAAATCGGCCCTGGCAGGGACAGGAGCGCGGATCATTGTGCTCAACCCCATGCTGGCGGTCATCCCGCTGAACGGCGGGGCCCTCTGGCCAGTGCTGGAGGAGCGGCTGCGCCACGTGGTGGGGGTAGAGAAGTTCGCCCCGGTGTACCGCCTCCCGCCCTCGCTGGATGCCGTCAAAAAGGCGCTGGCATCCCTCCTGGAGAGGCGCAGCGCCCAGTCGTTCCGCATCACCACGCGGCGCAACGACAAGGGCTTCCCACTGACCTCGCCGGAGGTCAACGCCGAGCTGGGCGCCTTTGTCCAGAACCTCAAAGGCTTCCCGGTGGACCTGAAGCACCCTGAGCTGAACATCTTCCTGGACATTCTCCCCGGACAGGCCCACCTGTCGTTCGAGGAGATCCCCGGCCCCGGGGGGCTTCCCGTGGGGGTGAGTGGCAGGGTTGCCTGCCTCCTCTCGGGGGGGATTGACTCGCCGGTGGCCGCCTGGCGGATGATGAACCGGGGCTGCGAGGTTCTTTTCGTCCACTTCCACAGCTTCCCGCTGGTGGAGGGCACCTCCAGGGAGAAAGCCCAGGACCTGGTGCAGCTTTTGACCCAGTACCAGTACCGCTCCACCCTCTACCTGGTTCCCTTCGGCGAGGTGCAGCAGCGCCTCATCGTCTCGGTGCCACCCGCCTACAGGGTGGTCCTTTACCGTCGTTTCATGCTCCGCATCGCCGAGGCCCTGGGGATGCGCCACGGGGCGCGGGCCATGGTGACAGGAGAGAGCCTGGGCCAGGTGAGCTCGCAGACCCTGGAGAACCTGACCACCATCAACTCCGCTGCCGGGCGGCTGCCAGTCCTGCGACCCCTCATCGGGATGGACAAGGCGGAGATCATTGCCCAGGCGAAGCGCCTGGGGACCTACCCCATCTCCATCCTGCCCGACCAGGACTGCTGCACCCTCTTTGTGCCCAAGCACCCGGTAACCAGGAGCCGTCCCGAGGAGGTTCAGGCCCTGGAGTCCCGCCTGGAGGTGGAAGCCATGGAGGAAGCGGCGGTCGCCGCCGCCCAGCGCCATGACTTTGCCTGGCCCCAAGAGAGCGGGTCAGGGTCAGGAGAACTGCCAACCTCCACAGCCTCTCCTGCGTGGGTGCCCGGGACCGTCAAGGGGTAACGTGGGGCAATCTCCTCGGGGAAGCCACGCAGAGCGACCCCAGATGGCCGCCTCGCTCCCGGTTCTGGTCGTCTTCAGCCATTGGTGGGCCAAAAAGGGCAGGGTCTTTTAGTTCTGCTGGCAGTGTCGTCGTTGTCATTCTTGAGGGAGCGAAGCGACCGAAGAATCTCATGGAAGAGGGAGATCCTTCGCTTCACTCAGGGTGACAACTAAAAGACCCTGCCAAAAAGGGAACTTGGGGTTGACAGGACAGGGGTTCCATGCTATACAGAGGGCGCGCTTGACCCATGCGCAGAGGTGGCACTACCACGGTGGCCTTCGCTTACCGAACTCGCCTTCGGCGCCGTGGTTAGGGACCCATTCCTGGGGAAGGTCCCGCCTCCATGACGGGGTGGGCTGAAGAGCGGGGCGCCATCGCCCATAGAGATGCAAGCCCGACGACGGGGAGAACAGAGCAAGCTGTGTCCTGAAAGGAGGGGACGATGGACTTCAAGCTGGCACCAGAGTTAGAGGCCCTGAAGCTGACCGTGCGGAAGATCGTCAAGGAGGAGTGCATCCCCCTGGAGCAGGAGTTCCTGACCACGGCGCCTGATCCTGAGATGGACCTGGAAGGTGGGGAGGCGGGCGGCTTCGGTGCGCTCCCCGCAGAGAAGTTCCGGCGGCTCAGGAAGATCTCTCAGGATACAGGGCTCTTCACCCTCCATGTGCCCCCGGAGTATGGCGGCGGCGGGCTCGGCGCCCTGGGCAACGTGGTGCTCCATGAAGAGACCAACCGTAGCATCGTGCACCTTCCCTTCGCCAATGTCCCCAACGTGCTCTACGGCAACTGCAGCAAGGAGCAGGAGGAGAAGTACCTCTGGCCCTGCATCCGCGGGGAGAAACGCTACGCCTTCGGCCAGTCCGAGCCCCAGGCGGGCTCCGACCCCGGCGGCATGATGCAGACCGCTGCGGTGCGGGACGGCGACGAGTGGGTCATCAACGGCACCAAGCTCTGGCCCAACATGGAAGACGCGGACTTCACCCTGCTCCAGGCGGTGACCGACCCGGAGAAGCGGCAGCGGGGCGGCATCACCATGTTCATCATTGACAAGGGTACGCCCGGGCTGACCTTTGCCCCGGTGCGGGTGTGGATTACCCCCCAACGGCCGCGGCAGCGTTTGAACTACCTGGACAACGTCCGCATCCCCAGCACCCAGGTCCTGGGCGAGGTGGGCAACGGCTTCCGCCTGGGACAGCGCTGGCTGGCCCACCACGACCGCCTCATGCGCGGCTCCCTGGCCCTGGGCAT
>JACQUN010000052.1 GCA_016210285.1 Chloroflexota bacterium | reverse complement strand
GCCCACGTAGGGGGGCTTGTCCAGGGGCAGGGCCCAGTTGGACTTGGGGGGCTCGATGCCAGCCGTCTTCTTGTCATCCAGGATGGTGGGATTGAACTCCCCGGGCTGCACCGAGGCGTTGAAGGCCCGGACGGTCTGGACCAGCCCTTCACGGTCTATCCCCAGCCTGTCGGCCAGCTCCTCGATGGTCGCGGCCTCAGCCTTGGTCACCTGAGGGATGCGGTATTCGTCCCGCAGCAGGTGCATGACCTTGGCATCGAAAAGCTGGAAGGCAGCCCGCTGGGGCTGCCGCAGTATCTCCCGGCCGTAGCGGGCGTAGGTGTAGTTGCGGAAGTCCGCCCCCTCATCCACGAAGCGATTTCCCTGAAGATTCACGATAATGCTGAAGGGGTAGGAGTGCTTCTGGAAGAGGTCGGTGATCTTACGGTCTCCGTACGGGGGGGCGTTGAGGTCCCATGCTACGGCGTGGCAGCAGCTCCAGTGGCCGTAGGACTGCGCACCGACCTCCAGGGCCATGCGGATGCCGTCCCCGGTATTGAACTGGGTGCCCCGCACCTTCACCAGCTCCCAGTCCGGCCCCAGGTAGCGTGCCCGCATCTCAGGGTTGGCCTCGAAGCCGCCGCAGGCCAGGACCACCGCCTTGCTGGGGATATCCCGAAAGCCTTCGGGAGAGCGGACGGTGACCCCGCGGGTGCGGCCCTTGTCGTCCATCAGCAGGCGGGTGGCCTTGGCCTCGTAGCGCACCTGGGCCCCCAGCTTCTCTGCCACGGCAAAGAGCTGGTCCGAGAGGCCCTTGCCGCCGCCCACGGCCTCCACCGTCAGCCCGCCCCAGAAGCGGTAGCGGCCTCCTACCTTGAAGGCCTGCCGGCCGTAGAGGAGCACAAAGCGGACCCCCTTCTGCTGCATCCACCGCATGGTGGGGTTGGACTGGCTCACCAGGAGCTGGGCCAGCTCCTGGTCTCCAAGCCCCTCGGTGACCCGCATCAGGTCACTATAGAAGTCCGCCTGAGTGTAGCGGCCCACGTCGATGGACTGCGCCTCCGTCTCCGGCATGTCCGGGATCAGCGCCTTGATGTCCTCCAGACCCTCGTAGGCGAAGCGTATGGCGCCGCCCGTGAAGTAGGTGTTGCCGCCCCGCAGGTGGACCGGGGCCTTCTCCAGCACCAGGGTCCGGACCCCGTGCTCGCGGGCGGCGATGGCTGCGCTCAGGGCGGCGTTGCCTGCCCCGACGACGATAACGTCGTAGCTCTCGGTGGTGGTCACGAACTCACCTCCGGCCTATGAACGGCTGGCCTGCTGACTGAGGTACAGGGCACCCTCACATTACACCATTGCCAGGGTAGCGTAAAGCTGCCTGTGGACTCCCCCCAAGCGCGTTTCCCCACCCTCTGAAGGCGGGACCGAGATTCCAGCGCCGACCAGGGGGTATGCTATACTCTTGGCAGGCCACGGAAAAACCATCCACGAGCAAGGACGGTATGCACATCCTGCTGACCAACGATGACGGCGTCCGAGCCCCGGGCCTCTGGCGCGCCGCAGAGGCACTGAAGAGCGTGGGGCAGGTGACGGTGGTGGCGCCAGACCGGGAGCAGAGCGGCACGGGGACCAGCATCTCTCTGCTCTCCCCCATTCGAGTAGCGGAGGTTGAGGCGCCAGTGGAGGGGGTCCGCGCCTTCAGCGTGGAGGGGACGCCAGCGGACTGCGTCATTGTGGCCCTGGAGCGCCTGGTGCAGGATGGTGTCGCTCTGGTGGTCTCGGGCATCAACCCGGGGGCCAACCTGGGAGAGGATGTGCTGGTTTCCGGGACGGTGGGCGCCGCCCTCCAGGGTTTCGTTCGAGGTATCGCCACCCTGGCCGTCTCTGTGACCAGCCTGAGAGACGTGCACTACGAGCCTGCCGCCCAGTTGACCAGGCTTCTGGCCCGCCAGGTGGCCGAGGGCGCCCTGCCTCGGCCCATCCTCCTGAACGTCAACCTCCCCAACGTACCCCTGGGGGAGCTCCAGGGCGTCCAGGTGACACGGCTGGGCAACCGCAGCTACGCTGACGAGGTGACCGAGGGGGACGATGGCCGCCGCGTGTGGTACTGGATCCGCCGGAGCAAGCCGGACTGGCAACTGGTGGAGGGCACGGACATCTGGGCGGTGCGCCACCAGCAGGCCTCCATCACCCCCCTCTACTCGGACCTGACCGCCCACGCCCTCCTTCCCGACCTGAGTACACTGGCTGCCAGCCTGACCGCCGCCATGCACACCCTGAACGAGCACCACGCCACGCAGCCTGGCTAGTGCTTTGCTCTCCACGATTGCGTACAAGCATCAGGCTATCCCAAAACTCCCCGCGACACCCGCCTGAAGGTGCCGCATGATGCCCCCGCCTTGTGACCATGACCCAGATAACGCGACACTGCCAGCAGAACCAAAAGACCCTGGCCGCTGCCACCATCTCTTTATTTCCCGTTTACCCAACTGTATACTCGCTGTACCTTTCACCCGCTCAAACCCCAGGGGAGGAGGCGTTCCATGTCCACTCCGGTCGGCAGCCAACGAGAGGGGGAGGTCCGCATCGGTCTGGTGCTGTATGGGGGCGTCTCCCTGGCCATCTACATCCACGGAGCCACGCTGGAGTTCCTGCGCCTGGTTCAGGCCTCCGAGGGAGCTGCGGTCAACGGGTACACCCGCCTCCTGCAAGAGGCCTCCACCAGGGCCACGGTGGATATCATCTCTGGCGCCTCTGCTGGGGGCATCAACGGAGTTACCCTGGCCAAGGCCCTCTGCAACGGGAGCTCCCTGGAGGGCCTGAAGCAGCTCTGGCGGCAGAAAGCCGACCTCTCCCTGCTGCTCCATCGCCCTGACACCGCTGACCCCAAGGCGCTGCTGAACGAGGTGTACTATGAGGCGCGCATTCGGGAGGCCCTCGAGACCATGGACCGGGACAGGAGCACTCGCCCCCTCGCAAAGGCCCTGGACCTGTTCCTCTCCTCCACCGACCTCCACGGACGCGTCCTGGCCGTAAAGGACTTCCTGGGAAACCCCGTCCAGACCCGCCAGCACCGCAAGGTGTTCCACCTGAGGTTCCGCACCAGGGGGTACAACGCCTACGACCCCACCCTGGGGTATCCCTGGAATGACCTGGCGCCAGAGAAGAATGAGACCCTGGTGAGGCTCTGCCGGGCCACCTCCGCCTTCCCCGTGGCCTTTCGCCCCGTGACTGCCACCCGGGGCCAGGACCCCGCCCTCTTCTTCGACCCGGAGGACCCCAGGGTCGTCCACCTCTCCGACGGGGGGATCCTGAACAACAAGCCCTTCACCGCGGCCATCAAGAGCATCTTTACCCGCAGCGCCGACCGAAAGGTGAACCGGGTGCTCTTCTTTGTGGAGCCCGACCCGGAGACCTTTGCGCCAGAGGCAGAGTCCCCCCCAGAGCCCAGCTTCCTGGACGTGGCCACTCGCGCCCTGACCGGCATCCCCCTCTACCAGAGCATCGCCGCCGACCTTCAGGATGTCCAGGAGCGCAACACCCGCATCCGGGAGTTCCAGGGGATGGCGAAGCGGGTGGAGGAGCTCCTGCGGCAGGTCCACGGCCCCTACCTGGCAGCCCTGGGGATGGGGCTCCCTGCCTACGGGCGGGGGTCTGGCTATCGGGCACGTCTCCAGGGGGAGGTGCTCTACCAGGGCTACCAGGAGCTGAAGCTGGAGGGGGTGAAGCGCACCCTGAAAGCTCGCTTTGCCGGGGCCCTCTCAGACCGACCTGCTGCGCAGCGGGCCTTTGCCGCGGCGGTGGACTATGCCGCCCGGCGCGACCCGGGGGGGTTCCTCCAGGCCTTTGACACCGATTTCCGGGTCCGCAAGTACTACCGCATGATCGAGCTCCTGGAGGAGTTCTCCGCACAGCCCACCGTGGCCCAGGGGGCCGCAGACTTCAGCCGCCTGGAGAGCCGCCTGTGGGCACACCTGGACCGCGCCAGAGACAATGAGTGGAGGGCCTGGACGACGGAGCCGGAGGGCTGGTTCCGCTCTGAGCTCACCGCCCTGCGGGCACTCACCGGTGCCCGCCTTCGACAGGGGGTGCGACTCCTTCTTGCCCAGGCACAGGCCCGGCTGCTTCAGGAGTTCGACACCTTGCGGAGCGAAGCCAGGGGCACAGTGGCTCGGATCGACGCCAGGATGCAGTGGGTGGTGAGACGCCTTCCCCCCGGCACCCAGCTCCAGCTTCCGATCGACGCCTTCCGCGCCCTGCGGGAGCAGTTTGAGCTGCGGGATATGTTCCTCTATCCCATGGCCCTCCTGAGCAATCTCGGCGAGCGGGACCCCATAGAGATTGTCCGCATCAGCCCAAGGGATGCCACCTTCATCCAGAAGCCCGCCGGGGACAAGGTAGCCGGCGACGCCCTGTTTCACTTCGGGGGGTTCCTCAAGGAGTCCTGGCGCGCCAACGACATCCTCTGGGGCCGTCTGGACGCCGCGGAACTCATCGCTCGCACGCTCCTCTGGGCCCACGTCCGGGAGAGGCTCAGGAGCCAACCCCGGGCGCGCCAGGAGGCGGAGGTCCAGCGCCTGCTGCGGGAGGTCCTGCCGCCCATCCTGGCGGAGATCGCCCGGGAGGAGCTGCCACCCCAGACCACCTCTCAGCCCGGGTTCAACTACAAGCACTATCTGGAAAACAGCCATCGGGTAGGCAGCGAGGGGGTGGAGGACGTGGACGCGGGGGTGCGCGTCACCCTGGCGGTGCGCGCCCTCCAGGTCCTCCGGAACATGCTACGCACCGTGGCAGCCGACAAGCAGGCCAAGAGCAGCGCCCGCTGGGCGGCCGGCGCCCTCGCAGGTGTGCTGGGCTGGGCCACTCGAACGGTGACCCCTGTCGTGGAGGCCCTGTTCGCCCGTGACCCCCTCAGACAAAAGGCCTACACCCTCCTGCTCTTCGCCCTGTGGTCCTGGGGTGCCCTGACCCTGGCGCTGTGGGGCCTGGCGCTGATCCAGCCCAACCCGCGCATCATCGGGCTGGCCTTCGGCAGCCTGCTCCCCATGTCCCTCTACGCCTACTACCGGCGCACCTGGTGGAGCATCCTCCTGAGCCTGGCGGTGCCCGGCGCCCTGGGTCTCCTGGCCTGGCTGGGGGTCTCCGCCCTGCGCAGCCGCCTCTGCGACCTCCTGTGCCGCTAGAGGGCGGCCAGGGCTGGGGCGACTTCTACCTTCGGCCGGCGTTGTCCGCAGTAGTATTGTTCGGACAAGTACGCCAATACCCGCTTACATATGTTCCGTTCTTCCTCTTATACCCGTTCACCCACACACGACATGGATTCACCCCAGGACGGAAGAAGCGGTCATCGGGCGTGGGGCGGATTCCGGATTGGTAGTAACTTGGCGAGGGCATTGGCAGTACCGGGTTGGTCACAGGTCGGTAAGAAGGCAGCGTTGGTATAGGTGTCGGCGTCGCTGTGGGAACGGGAGTCGGGGTGTGTGTTGCTGCAGGTGTCGCCGTCGGGGTGGCGGTTGCCGTTGGAGTGGCAGTGGCCGTTGCAGTCGGCGTTGGCAACGCGGGCGTTGGCGTCGCCGTGGACGAGATGGTGGGGTTTAGAGGAGCGCCGGCTGTCACCGGAAGGCAGGCCGCAGCAAGAACCAGTACATAGCCAATGAAAACTGCCGCAAGCTTTTTCACATAACAACCCATGCCACTATGCAGCGCTCTCTGCTAGTCTACAGTCAGCGCCCTGGGAATTCAAGAAGCGCATCCGTGAACAGCGTTGCATCATGATTCAGCCAGGGCGGGGGCGACCTCTTCCATGAAGATCTGGAGGGGTTCTAGCGTCTCGGCGTCGGGGAAGCTGAAGATGAGGTAGTCCAGGCCCGCCCGCAGGAGCTGGGCGCAGGCCTCAGCGCACTGCTGGGGCGTCCCCGCGATGGTGCGCCATCGGCCCTCCTCGTCTTGGGGAGAGGGCAGGGGATAGCGCTCCAGCTTGCGGGCCAGCTCCCCTTCGCTACGGGCAAGAAGCATTGAGCCCAGGCGCGTCTTCACCACCGTGGCCGGGTCACGGCCAACAGCATGGCAGTGGCGGGCCAGCACGTCCAGCTTGTGCCGCACCGTCTGGGGGCTGCCAAAGATATTGCTGGCGTCGGCGTAGCGAGCAACGACACGGAGCGTCCCCTGCTCGCCCCCTCCTCCCACGAGGATGGGAGGCCGGGGCTTCTGCACCGGCCGGGGCTCGCACAGCGCCTCCTTCACGGTGTAGTAGCGCCCCTCAAAAGTCGGGCTCTCCTGAGTCCACATGGCGGTGACCACCTGGACTGCCTCCGCCAGCCGCCGGATCCGCTCGCCACGCTCCGGGAACGGCCAGCCATAGGCATCGAACTCCCGCTGATACCACCCTGCCCCCATACCCATGAAGAGGCGGCCCCCGCTTACCACATCCAGCGTTGCCCCCATCTTGGCCAGCAGAGCCGGGTTGCGGTAGGGAACCCCCGTGACCATGGTGCCCAGGCGGATGCGGGTGGTGACGGCGGCCAGCGACCCCAGGACCACCCACGGCTCCAGGATGGGGGCGGTGGGAGCGTCTACCGGGGGGATCTGGATGAAGTGGTCCATGAGCCAGAAGGAGTCAAATCCCAGGCGATCCGCCTCCCGGGCGACGCGCTCAACGGTGGCGTACACCCCCTGGCGGTGCGCTGTGCCGGGCGATGGGAACCGGGGCTGCTGGATACCAAACTTCACTTTCATAGTGGCCCCAGTGTAAACTGAGCACGTCACCAAGGCAAGGGGCACAAGGCCCTGGCGGGGGACCTTCCTTGGGGAAGGCGTTGGGAGACCTCTTTCCCCTCGGCCCGCTCAGGGCAGGCTCGCAAGTAGGGAGTTCACCCCAGGGAGGAGAGCATGGCAGAGCAGATGACCCATCGAGAGCGGGTGCAGGCTGCCCTGGCGGGGAGGCCCGTGGACCGGCCCCCGGTCAGCATGTGGCGCCACTTCTTCGACCGAGAGATGACCGCCCAGGGCATGGCGGAGGCGATGCTGGCCTTCCAGCGCGAGCACGACTGGGACTTCATGAAGGTGAATCCCAGGGCCTTCTACCACGTCGAGGACTGGGGGGTGCGCCTCCGCTACACTGGCCACCCGCACCAGGCTCCGGAGGTCACCGGCCGCCCCGTGAAGAACCCGCAGGACTGGGAGCGCCTGCAGGCCCTGGACATCCACGCGGGGGTCCTGGGGGAGCACCTGGCAGCCCTCCGGTCCATCGCTAGAGACCTCAAAGGCCAGGTCCCGTTCCTGATGACGGTGTTCACGCCCCTCTCTATCGCCTCACGCCTGGCGGCATCGGAGGAGACCTTCCTCCAACACCTGCGGGGCTACCCGCAGCAGGTGCAGCACGCCCTGGAGATAGTCACCGATACCTTCGCTCGGTTCTCCCGCGCCTGCCTGGAGGCGGGAGCCAGCGGTCTCTTCTACGCCACCACCGCCTGGGCCACCCGCGACCGCCTGACCGAGGAGGAGTACGCCCGCTGGGCGCGCCCATATGACCTGAAGCTCCTCCGCGCACTGCCGCCCGCGGAGTTCCACCTCCTGCACGTGTGTCGCGATAACAACATGCTGGCAGCCCTCACCGACTACCCCGTCGCCGCCTTCAACTGGGATGCCCGGGGCCGCGGCAACCCATCCCTGAGAGAGGGGAAAGCCCTGCTCAGCTCCAAAGCGGTCATCGGCGGCGTCAGCCACCGGACCCTGCTGGCGGAAGGTACACCGGCTCAGGTGGCAGGCGAGGTGGCCTCCCTGCGGCGCGAGATGGGCGCAACCGGATGGATGCTGGGCCCCGGCTGCACCTTCCCGCCTCAGACCCCCGAGGCCAACGTCCGCGCCGTGCGGGATGCCCTCCGCTCTCGGTGATGGCCCCTATCCCGCTGAACACCCGCCTTCCCTCCCAGCTTCAGGAGATATCCCTCCGGTGGAAGACAGCCAGGGCGGCGGCCAGCCCCAGCACCGCCGCTCCAAGCAGCACCCCCAGGTCCACGACCCGAAGGCTCCCTGTGGCGGCGATGCGGACCGGGTCATAGTAGTGAAAGAGGGAGAGAGGTCCCAGGGGTTCCAGGGGCTCCCATAGCCCGGCGATGAAGTCAAGCAGAAAGAAGACAACAGTCACACCCGCGGCAGCTCCTATCGCCCTGCTGCCGTCGCTAGAGGCAGCGGAGATGAGGAAGGCGTAGCCGCCGATGGCAAGGAACAGGGCCAGCGCATTGACCAGCACCAGGGCATTGCGGGCCAGGGACACGGGCTCCTGGAGAGCGGCCAGCTCTACACCCAGGGCCGTCCCGCCCAGCATAGCGAGAAGAAGCAGCGCCACCCCCACAACCATCTCCACCCACCGGGGCAGCAGCACCGCCCAGCGGGCCACCGGCCTGGCCAGGAGGAGGAAGATGGTCTTTTGCTCCACCTCCCGTGCCACGGCGCCTGCTGCGGCGGCGATGACGAAGGCAGCGTTGATCACCAGGAAGATGGGATGTCGGTAACCGATAGCCACGTAGGTCTGCGCACCCGGGGCCACCATCCCTCCCTCGGCCTTCAGAAAGGCCTGGAGGCCTCGGGGCATCTCCTTCAAGAACTGGCTCAGTATCCCCGCAGCATTGAAAGTCTCATAGGTGGCAGGGATCAGAAGCCCGAGCCCCAGCAGCCCCAGCCCCATGAGGGCCAGGGCCAGGCGATGCCCCCTGAGCGCCTTGAAGAAGATAAGCCCTGCCATCCTTTTCCTCTCGCTCGCCCCATCACTGGCGCTGGGGAGGTGCATCCTCCCAGTGTACCGTCTTCAGCGGAGCGGGGGAACGGCCTCCATAGCAGACATGGGGTCTTTCGGTTGTCACGCTGAGCCCGCGGAAGGACGGAGCCTGCCGCGGGCTCAGCGTGACAACCGAAAGACCCTGATTCCAGACCCGTGCAGCCCCGGCTCACAGAAAGCTGTATAATACGGGCCGTCGCAACGGATCGAGCCTGAGCCCGGCGAAGAAGGATGCTGGGCCCAGGGAAAAGGGGGGGAGATGCGACTGCAAGGCAGGGTGGCTCTCATCACCGGGGCGGCCTCGGGCATCGGGCGGGCAGCAGCCCTGCTCTTCGCCCGCGAAGGGGCCCAGGTAGCGGTGGCAGACCGCAACCGGGACGGGGGTGAGGAGACCGTTCGAGCCATCGGCGAGGCGGGTGGGCGCGCCGCCTTCTTCCCGGTGGATGTGTCCAGGGCAGCCCAGGTGGAACGCATGGTGCAGGAGGTGCTGTCCCTCTTTGGCCGGCTGGACATCCTGGTCAACGACGCCGCCGTGGTGATCCGCACCTCCTCCCTGGTAGAGACCTCCGAGGTGGAGTGGGACCTGGTGCTGGACACTGACCTGAAGAGCGTCTTCCTCTGCTGCAAGTACGCCATCCCGGCGATGCTGAAGAGCAGGGGAGGCTGCATCATCAACGTCTCCTCAGGCGCGGGCCTGCGGGGAAGCGGCTTTTCCACACCCTACGGCGTCGCCAAGGCGGGCGTCATCCAGCTCACCCGCGCCGCAGCCATCCAGTACGGGCCCCAGGGCATCCGGGTGAACTGCATCGCGCCCGGCCTGGTGGACACCCCCCAGTCCAGGGGGAGCACCGGCAGCGCCGAGGAGTTCCAGCGGCGTGTCCGGGACATCCCTATCGGGAGGGTCGGGACACCAGAGGAGATCGCCTCCCTGATGCTCTACCTGGCCTCGGACGAGTCCAGCTACCTCAACGGGGCCATCATCCCCGCGGACGGCGGAGGCAGCGCGCGCTGAAGCAGGCCACCAGACTCTCCTCGGGAGGTCGTCATGTCCAGAGAGGCTTTGAAAGAGGTCATTGCCAAGGCCGTCGCCGACTACGGATTCCGGCAGGTGGTGGTCTGGAGCCCAGAGGACGTGGTCGCTGCCTGGGCCCTGACCCCCACGGAGGGGGAGTTGCTCCGCACCCGCATCATCCCCGAGATGAAGAGGCTGCCGGTGCCCGTGGAGCCCGCCGACCGGGAGCGGGCGGAGCGCCGCCTCGAGGCCCTTCTGCCAGGAAGAGGCCCGTGAGGCTTTCTTGGGATAGAGCCGGGGGACATTGTTGCAAAGAAAGGGCCCCCCTGAAGACCCTTCCGAAAAAACGTGAGGGGATGACGCCATGCCGGAGCCGCTGGATGTTTACGCCGACCAGTTCATGGTGAGCGCAGGGCCTTACGGGGCCAGCCTCACCTTCATGCTGAGCCCAGCCCACCCTGATCCGCATACCCCGTCACCAGCCGCGCGGCTAGTAACGGTGCGCATGAGCGTCGAGCACCTGAAGTCCATGGCCGTCATCATCGCTCGGCATGTGCGGCAGGTGGAGCGGCAGACGGGGGTCTCCTACGAGTTGCCCAGCAACATGCTGGGGCAGATGGGCATCGCGCGGGAGGACTGGGACGCCTTCTGGCGGGGAGGGTAGCAGGGGAAGCAACCTCCCCTGGGGCGACCACCCGGCATGGAGACAAGGGAGCCCGCCTCCTACCGCGTGCCCTAATGCTTCCGCCCCACCACCCGCCGCACGGCGACGGCGATGTCCCTTGCGGTGAGGCCGTACTTCTCCAGGAGCTGGTCGGGCCTGCCCGACTCGGCGTAGCGGGTCAGGGCCACGAACTCCACGGGCACCGGGCAGCGTCGGGCCACCACCTGGGCAACGCTGCTCCCCAGGCCGCCGTGGATGTAGTGCTCCTCAGCGATCACCAGCGCCCCGGTCTCCCTCGCAGCCCTCTCCACTGCCTCCTCGTCGCAGGGCCTGACCGTGTGCATGTTCAACACCCGGCAGGAGACGCCCTCCCCGCCCAGGGTCTCCGCCGCCTCCAGGGCGCTGGCCACCATGACACCACAGGCAACAACGGTGACATCACCGCCATCTCGCATCTGCTCCGCCTTCCCTACCTGGAACCGGCAGCCACTGGTGTGCACCACCGGTGTCGCAGGCCGGTAGAGGCGGATGTAAAAGGGGCCCGGGGCTGCGGCAGCGGCCCGCACCGCCTGCACGGTTTCCACGGCATCGGCGGGAGCGAGGACCGTGAAGGTGGGAAGGGAGCTCATCAGGGCCAGGTCCTCAATCCCCTGGGCTGACACGCCATCCTCGCCGGTGATGATGCCAGCGTGGGTGCAGACGAGCTTGACGCCCAGGCCAGGCTGGGCAATGCCGATGCGGAGCTGGTCGAAGGGGCGCGCCGTGCCGAAGACGGCGAAGGTGGAGCAGAAGGGGACCTTCCCGCTGGCGGCCAGCCCGGCGGCAACGCTCATGATGTTCTGCTCGGCAATCCCCAGGTCGAAGAAGCGGTGGGGGAACTCCTGGGCGAAGTAGGTGGTGAGGGTGGACCTGTTCAGGTCACCCCCCAGAACCACAATGTTTGGGTTCTCCCTGCCCAGTTCGGCAAGGGTCTTGCCGTAGGCTTCCCGCGTGGATGCCGTGGCGAACGTGACCATGAGCTGCGCCACTCCTCCCTTCCAGTCTCAGGACGTGAGAACAGGAAAGTCTCACCGTTCCGGATACCGACTTCCTGCGGCGCCTACTCCCCCAGCTCCTTCAGCGCCTGGGCCAGCTCCTCCTTGTTGGGAGCGCGGCCATGGAAGTCCGGATTGTTCTCCATGAAGCTCACCCCTCTGCCTTTCACGGTCCTGGCGATGACAACTGTCGGCTTACCCCTGATGGCCCTGGCGGCCTCAAGGGCCTGGAGCACCTGGCGGGAGTCGTGCCCCTCAACCTCCAGGACGTGCCAGCCGAAGGCCCGCCACTTGTCCGCCAGCGGCTCCAGCGCCATCACCTGAGAGGTGAACCGGTCATTCTGAATGCCGTTGCGGTCCACAACGGCGGTCAGGTTGTCCAGGCGGTAGTGGGAGGCCGCCATGGCCGCCTCCCAGACCTGGCCTTCTTCACACTCGCCGTCGCCCAGGAGCACATACACCCGGTAGGCACGCGCGTCCAGGCGGCCTGCCAGGGCCACCCCGATTCCGAAGGAGAGCCCCTGGCCCAGGGAGCCGCCAGACATCTCCACCCCCGGGGTCATGATGTGGGCATGCCCCTGAAGGCGGCTGTTGATCTTGCGGAAGGTCTTCAGCTCCTCCACGGGGAAGTAGCCACAGCGGGCGAGGACGGAGTAGAGGACTGGGCATGCGTGGGCCTTGCTCAGGATAAAGCGGTCCCGCTCCGGCCAGCGGGGGTTGTGGGGGTCGTGGCGCAGGACGCAGAAGTACAGGGCAGTGAGGAGCTCCACGGCGGAGAGGGAACCGCCGGGGTGCCCGCTCGCCGCCTCGGCGGTCATCTGCACAATGTCTCTCCGGATGAACTTGGCAATCCGCTGGAGCTCCAGGATGTCGGGGATACCATCGCGGCGCTGGTAGAGGACACCCTCTCTCCGAGGACCTGACGCCGGGGCGCTGCTCGCCTCAGGCGCTGAACCACTGCTGGCAGACTGCATCGTACCCTCCGCAGGCATTATAGCGAAGCCACCTACCCCTGTCCAGGGAATGAACTCGATGGCGAAAGTCGCTCTTGCCCCTTGCGTTTTCCATGGATGGGGAGTATAATTAAAAACGCTGGCAAAGTTAGGTTCACAGCGTGACCCCAGGCCCCATTTCCAAACTCCGGCGCTCGGGCCCTGATGACCTCAACTGCGCCAAGCCCATAGAGGAGGTCCATCAGTGGCCTTTGCAGACCGGACCCTCACCTGTGTGGAGTGTGGAAGCACCTTCACCTTCACGGCAGGGGAGCAGGAGTTCTTCGCGTCGAAGGGATATACAAACGACCCGAAGCGCTGCCCCACCTGTCGAGAGGGGCGCAGGGCGCGAACCACCGGACGGTCCCCGCGACAGATGTTCGCGGTGACGTGTGCTCGGTGTGGCGCCCCGACGGAAGTGCCCTTCCAGCCCAGGGGTGACCGGCCCGTCTACTGCAG
>JACQUN010000016.1 GCA_016210285.1 Chloroflexota bacterium | reverse complement strand
CATCCACGCCCAGCGGGAGACCTTCCGGGACGAGGACACGGTGCGGGTTCACCCCATCATCACCCGGGGCGGCTCAGCGGTGAGCGCGGTGCCTTCCGACGTGGGGATGGAGACCTTCGTCCGGGCCAGGACCCTGGAGGCCATCATGGATGCCAACACCAAGGTGGACCGCTGCCTGCGCGCCGGCGCCCTGGCGGTGGGGGGCAAGGTCAACATCACAACCCTCCCCGGCTATCTCCCCATGCTCAGCGACCCAAACCTGGCGGCGGTCTATCGCTCGAACGCCGCAGCCCTGGTGGGGGAGGGTGAGGTGGCGCAGATCGGCCACCGCACCGGCTCCACCGACATGGGGGATGTGGCCCATCTGATGCCGGTCATCCACCCCTACGTGGGCGGGGCGACTGGTACGGGACACGGCGCTGACTACCTGGTGCAGGACTGGAACCTGGCCGTGCTGACGGGGGCCAAGGCCATGGCCTTCACCCTGGTGGACCTGCTGGCCGACGGCGCTGCGAAAGCCAGGGAGGTCAAGGCCAAGCACAAGCCGCGCATGACCAGGGCGCAGTACCTCAGCTTCATGCGGGGCCTGCTCTCGGAGCGCACCTACGAGGGATAGGGAGAGCCAGGGGAGCCCTTTCTGGCCAGAAGGGACTCCCCTGGACCCCTTCTAAAGACCTTTCGCTTTTCCTCGGAAGGATGTTTCTTGGAGGAGGTGAGCTTTGCCCACTCCTGATGAGTTGAAGGCCATAGCCCTTCGTCGCATTGATGCCCACAAGGACGAGGTCATTCGCATCGCAAAGCTCATCCTCCAGAACCCGGAGCCTGGCTTCTATGAGGCCAAGACCTCCAGGCTTGTTGCCCAGAAGCTCACGGAGCTGGGCATCCCGCACCGCACGGGTATCGCCCTCACAGGGATCAAGGGCTATTTGGAATGCCGAGGCGGGCCAGGGCCAACAGTGGCAGTCCTGGGGGAGCTGGACTCCCTGCGCGTGCCAGACCACCCCTATGCCGATAAGACGACCGGCGCGGCCCATGCCTGCGGCCACCACGCTCAGATAGGGATGCTGTTCGGCGCGATCATGGGGCTGATGGCCCCGGAGGTGCTGAGCACCCTCAGCGGGCGTATCGCCCTCATCGCCGTCCCCGCTGAGGAGTTCATTGACGTGGAGTACCGCTACGGCCTCTACCAGGAGGGCAAGCTGGGCCTCCTGTCAGGGAAGCAGGAGTTCATCCGCATCGGGGAGTTCGACGACGTGGAGATGGCCATGATGTGCCACACTACGTCGTCACCCGAGGACGGGCTTCTGGGCCTGGGGGGCACCAGCAACGGCCACGTGGTGAAGTACATCCAGTTCCTGGGCAAGGCGGCTCACGCAGGGAGCGCACCCCACCGGGGGATCAACGCCCTCAACGCGGCCACCATCGCCCTCAACGCTATCCACGCACAGCGGGAGACCTTCAAGAACGAGGACACCATCCGGGTGCACGGCATTCTGACTCGCGGCGGAGCTGCGGTGAGCTCGGTTCCGGCTGACGTTCGGCTGGAGTGGCGCTGCCGTGGGAGTACGGTGGAGTCTGTGGAAGAGACCAGCGCCAGGGTGGACCGCTGCCTGAGGGCAGGGGCGCTCGCGGTAGGGGGACAGGTGCGCATCGTGACCCTGGCGGGCTATCTGCCGTTGATCAATGACTCGTTGCTGATGGAGACCTGCAAGGCCAACGCCGAGCGGCTGGTGGGCAGGGACAATGTGGCAGTCCATCCGGCCAACCGCAACCGTGGCGGCTCCACCGACATGGGGGACCTGAGCCAGATCATGCCGGCGGTGCATCCCTACGCTGGGGGCGCCACCGGCGTGGGCCACGGCAACGACTACGTGGTCCAGGACTATGAGCAGGCGGTGGTGAACCCCGCCAAGGCTATGGCTATGACCGTCATTGACCTGCTGGCGGACGGAGCTACGAGGGCCAGGGAGGTGCTGGCCAGGAGCAAGCCCCCTATGACCAGGGAGCAGTATCTGGCCCTTCAGGCCCGGCGCATGCGGGAGGAGCTGTACGAGGGGAGGTAGCCCTGCTGTCACGAAGCCAGGGGAGCTGTCTTTAGCTCCCCTGCCACCTGGGCGGGCGCTTCTCTGCGAAGGCGCGCATCCCCTCCACGGCGTCTGGGGCCGCGAAGCCCCGCTGCCGCAGCAGCTCCTCGAGCACGAAGGCGCCATCACGGGGCTGCATGGCGCTCAGGAGATTCTGCTTGGTGGCCTGGAGGGCGGGGAGGGGATGCTGGGCGATGCGCTCGGCCAGATCAAGCGCCTTGAGCAGCACCTGGTCGTCGGGCACGACGTAGTTCACCATGCCGAAGTGGTAGGCGCGCTGCGCATCCACGTAGTCGGCGGTGTAGAAGAGCTCCGAGAGGAAGCAGGTGGGGATGTTCTCGAAGGCGAAGGGGGTGGAGAGGTCCATGATGCCCCGGGCCACCTCGGGCATGGCGAACCGGGTGCTCTCCCCGCAGACGCGGATGTCGCAGCGCAGAAACAACAGGTTGACCCCGGCCCCGATGCAGTAGCCGTGGGCGGCTCCGATAACGGGCTTGGTGAGGGGTGGGACATTCCCCGGCCCTGTGAAGACGCGGCGGAAGTCGGTCCCCCAGGCCGGGGCCTGCCCTGTCTCAGCCCACTCCTTGACGTCCACCCCGGCGCAGAAGGCGCGGCCTGCCCCCCGGAGGATGGCGACGCGGGCCTGGGGGTCGTCGTGGAAGCGGCAGAAGGCCTCCTCCAGGTCGCGGGCCATCTCCGAGCCCCAGGCGTTCAGGCGCTCGGGCCGATTCATGGTGATGACGGCAATCTGCGGGCTCTGCTGGTCATAGTGAACGAAAGGCATAGGTGGCCCTCCAACAATCGTTGCGGCTAGAGCCTTGCCAATGCGCATCAGGCATGCCTGCTGTCACCCTGGGACCGACATGGCGGGCGAAATGGCTCAGACCTTTCGCCCCGCCTGGAATGACAAGCCCTGTGCCCGGCCGGCGGCGGGGCAGCCTAAGCTCTTGGCCCGGGCATGGGGTTACCCCAGCGTTCGGAGTAGGTGACCTCCTCCACCGGCCTCCGGCGGTTCGGCCCAAAGCCGTGCCCTTCGGCTGGGTAGCCCAGGGGAATAAGGGCGAAGAGCTCCACATCCTCAGGCGCCCCCAGCAGCGCCTTCACGTCCCCTTCCCGGTATTTGATGATGGTGGTGAGGGTTGTGCCCAGCCCCAGGGCTCGAGCTGCCAGAAGAAGGTTCTGGACCGCTGGGTAGATGGAGGACCCTGCCGTGCTCCGCAGCCTCTCACGCTCCTGGGGGCTGTCGCCGGCAGGGGGCGGACCGATCCTCAAGAAAGCCAGGATGTGGACGGGAGCATCCGCCAGATGCCCCGCCAGGTAGTAGGAGTCGGTGTACACCTTGCCTCGCAGGTGGTGCTGTCTTTCCTCGGTGCCCCAGCGGGGAAACCAGATGTCCTTATAGATCTGGCCGAGCCTACCCCGTGTCCCAGGGTCGCGCACCACCAGAAAGAACCACTGCTGGCTGTTCCCCCCGCTGGGGGCGCGGATGGCGGCGTCCAGCACCTTGCGGACAGCATCCTCGGGCACCGGGTCGGGCCTGAAGTAGCGGACGGCCCGCTGAGTGTACATCACGTCGAAGATACCCGTCTGCTCTGTCACACTGCCCTCCTTGCATCTCCACCGCGAATCGGCAGGATTGTGCTACGCACAGGGTGTTGAAAAACTGGGCGTCGGCGCCTAGCCAGATACAACCTTCCGGTGTGAATCAAAGCCGAGCGGGGTGCCGCCTCGACTTTTTCAACACCCTGCTACGCTCTACTGCGCTGGCCAGGCCGGGTTCTCCCAACGGTCAGCAAAGGTGACCTCCGCCACGGGCCTCCTTCGCGGCAGGCCGAAGGGGGACCGTCCAGCAGGGAACCCCAGCGGGATGAGGGCTGCCGTTTCCCAGTCGGCGGGGATGCCCAGGAGCCCCTTCACCTCAGCCTCGTAGCGTTTGTGCAGGGTCGTGAGGGCGGTGCCCAGCCCCAGGGCGCGGGCCGCCAGCATCAGGTTCTGGACCGCCGGGTAGATAGAGGCGCCGTGGGTGAAGGTCGCTGGCCCGCCTTCCATGTGGATGCAGGCCAGCACCAGGACCGGCACCTCCGCCATGTGCTCTGCCAGGTATGCCGCCGACGCACGAACCCTGGGATCAGCCGGTCTCGGTGCAGCCGCTGCGCCGCCGTAGGCCTGCTCCCAGCTCCGCCGGTAATAGGATGCGACCTGGCGCTTCAGGTCCGGCTCCCGGATGATGACGAAGGCCCAGGGCTGGCGGTTGGCGCCACTGGGCGCGCAGATGGCGGCATCCAGCACCTGGCGCAGGGCCTCCTCAGGGACAGGGTCCTGCCTGAAGCGGCGGACAGCCCGCAAGGTGTGGACAGCCTCAAGCGTATCTAGTGCATCCATGTGTAGCGCCTCCGGTTGTGGGCGGGACCCAGCCCCGCACACAGAGTCGTCTGGCGAAGCTTCTGTCAGAGTAACCACCAGCGAAGGGTTCAGCGTAACTTGATGCGCAAAGCTGGCTGACCCCGGCTACAGCCGCACCTGCCGCGGCGCGATGCGGCACTTCTCCGCCCTGATGATGGCCTCGATGGTCGCCACCGTCTCGTCCAGACGGCTGTTGTAGTTTACCACCAGGTAGTCGAACATGGGAAGGCGCTCCATCTCGGCCCTGGCGGTGCGGAGGCGGACCTCCATCTCCTCGCGGTTTTCCGTCTTCCGCTGCCACAGGCGGCGCTCCAGCTCCGCCAGGGAGGGAGGCGCCAGGAAGATGAAGACCCCCTGGGGTGCCAGCTTTTTGATGGTGGCTGCCCCCTGGACATCGGCCTTGATGATGACATCCTGCCCAGCTTCTAGGGCCCGCCGCACCTGGGCCCTGGGCACGCCGTAGCAGTTCCCGTAGACCCTGGCCCACTCCAGAAACTCCCCTGCGGCTACCATCCGGTCAAAGGTCTCCTGGGCCAGGAAGTGGTAGTCAACGCCCTCGCACTCAGAGGGACGCCGAGGTCGTGTGGTGGCGGTGACGGTGAAGTGGTAGGGGAGCTTGAGGTCTTTCATCTGGCGGAGCACAGCGTCCTTGCCCACCCCGGAGGGTCCTGAGAGGACGAGAAGGAGCGGCGGGGGTGGGTGAAGCGAAGGCTCCTGGTTCTCCAAGGGGTTCCTCCTGACTCAGGTAGCCATGAGGGAGCGGAGCTGGTCCCAGAATCCCGGATAGGAGATGCTGGCGCATTCAGCGCCCTCGATAAGGGTTTCCCCCTGGCCCAGCAGACCGGCGATGGCCAGGCTCATGGCGACGCGATGGTCACCGTAGCTGCGGCAGCGGGCGCCCTGGAGCCTATGGGTGCCCTGGATCACCAGCCCATCGGGGAGCTCCTGCACCTCGGCCCCCAGGCGGCCCAACTCCTGGGCCATCGTGCGCAGCCGGTCCGACTCCTTGACCCGCAGCTCGGCGGCGTCGCGGATGACCGTGGTGCCCTGGGCAAAGCAGGCGGCCACCGCCAGCACGGGTATCTCGTCCAGCAGGCGAGGCACCAGGTCACCAGAGATCTCCGTGCCGCGGAGCACGCTGGACTGGGCGACGAGGTCGGCCACGGGCTCCCCACCTTCCTCACGGAGGTTGGTCACCCGCACGCTGGCGCCCATGGCAGTGAGGGCATCCAGGACCCCAGTCCTTGTGGGATTGATGCCGACTCCGTTGACCCGGACACTGGCGTTGGGGTGGGCGACCCCGGCCACCAGCCAGAAGGCAGCGGCGCTGATATCGGCGGGCACCCGAACGTCCAGGGCCGTCGGCTGCCCTGGCTGGAGGCGGACCGTTCGCCCATCTACCGTCAGCCGGGCGCCCATGGCCTGCAGCATTCGCTCCGTGTGGTCGCGGGAGGCGGCGGGTTCGTGGAGGATGGTCTCCCCCTGAGCAAAAAGCCCCGCCAGCAGCAGGCAGGACTTGAGCTGGGCGCTGGCCACGGGTAAGGAGTACTCGATACCTCGAAGGGAGCCGCCTTGAATGACCAGGGGGAGCTGGGTGTCACCCTTGCGCGCGCGCACATCTGCCCCCATCAGCCGCAGGGGCTGCACAACCCGTCCCATGGGACGTGAGCGCAGGGAGCGGTCCCCCGTCACCACGCTGAAGAAGGGCTGCCCTGCCAGGATGCCGCTGAGGAGGCGGACCGTGGTGCCGCTGTTCCCGGCGTTCAAGACATCTTCTGGCTCGCGAAGGGCGCCTCCGGTGCCTTGAATCGCCAGCACCCCGTCTCCGTCACGTTCCCATTCCACTCCCAGGGCCCTGAGGCAACGAAGGGTTGATAGGCAATCCCCGCCCGGGGAGTAGTTCACCACCCGTGCGGTGCCCTGAGCGATGGCGTTGAAGAGGGCGGCCCGGTGGGAGATGGACTTGTCCCCAGGCGGGGTGACTGTCCCTTGAAGGCAGACCGGCGCAGTAACCACCTGGCGCATTGGGCCCTATCCCTTCCGGTACTTCGTCTTGTCCCCCTCGGTTCGCTTGGTCAGATCCTTCATCCGCCGGGCCAGCTTCTCACCCATGAAAAGGCTCACCATGCTATCTGACGCGGTAGGCATGGGTGCGGAGGTGGAGGTGGGAGCCGGCTCGTGGGCGAGCCAGCGGGCCCGGGCCTCCCAGGCGCGGATAAAGGCCTTCTCCAGCTCGTCACCCCCCGCTTTCACCAGGTTGCGGTACTCGTAGAGCTGCCTGATGAACTCGTCAATCCAGTAGAGGATCGCGTCCTTGTTGGTGAAGCAGATGTCGCGGCTCATCTCCGGGTCACCAGACGCCAGGCGTGAGAGGTCGCGGTAGCCGGTGGAGGCAAGCTTTTCGATCTCCTGCCAGGCTGGGCTCCTGCTCGTGCACGTCACCAGCGCCGTTGAGAGCAGAATGGGCAGGTGGCTCACCGCAGCGGCATAGCTATCGTGCTCTTCGGGGTTCACAAAATAGGGCCTGGCGCCGATGGTCTCGGCCAGGCCGACGATGCTCTGCACCGCCTCCTTCGACGCCCTGCTGGAAGGACAGATGGCATACGTGGCGCCGGTGAAGAGGTCGGGGTCAGCAGCGTCGGGCCCTGACTGCTCTCTCCCCGCCATCGGGTGCCCCCCAACGAAGCTGACACCGGGTGGGAGGTACTGGTCCGCCCACTGGAGGACAGTCCCTTTGGTGCTGCCGGTGTCGGTCACCACGGCTTGTTGCTCCAGATGGGGCGCTATGGACTCCAGCACCTGGCGCATCGCCATGACGGGGGTAGCGATGATGATCAGCCGCGCCCCTTCGACCGCGGCGATAAGGTTGATGTGGGTCTTGTCCACAGCGCCCCGCTTGTGGGCCTTGGAGGCAACACCCAGTTCCTTATCGTGCCCAATGATCTCCACATTGGCAAGCTTGGCCTTCTTCAGGGCCAGGCCCAGGGATGTCCCGATAAGTCCCATCCCCACAATGGTCACCCGCTCCACAAGAACACCTCCTCCAAACACCAGGCCTTCCCACAACGGGATCGGCTAGAGCGATTATACCTTAGCTTGCGCGAAAAATCAGCTTGTACCCCCACCCCAAGGCGAAGGCAGCAGGACACGTCACTTCAGGTAGCGCGCCTGAGGGCCTTCTCCACGACCCCGCTCCAGGGTCACTGAGACGGTGGCGCTAGTGTGGTGATTCCAACGCTTCGCTACTTGGTTTCGTGGAACCCGCAGACCCCAAAGCCCGTTCGTGCTGAGCTCGTCGAAGCACGTCTCCCCAGAGCCCGCCCTTCGACAAGCTCAGGGCGAACGGAATATAAGAATCACCGCGCTAGAGCAAGCGTCGGCCCACAAACACATTGCCTAGAGCATTCACAATAGGATAGATGACACGCCCCAGGATGCCAAACCCCACGACCATGTCCAGCAGGATGACCACAAGCAGGATAGCGGGGCCATATCGCTCGAGGCGTGCGAAGGCGTTGGCCAGGTCCCTCGGCAGAAGGCCCAGGGCCACACTAAAGCCATCCAGGGGGGCCAGGGGAATCAGGTTGAATACCGCCAGGATCAGGTTGTAGAAGACGACATAGCCCAGGAGCGCCGCCAGCAACTCCTCTCCCCCCCTCAGGGGAAAGACGCTGAGGCGCAGGAAGCCCCAGGGCAGGACTCCTGCCTTGAAGGGAATGGCCACGACGGCAGCGGTGGCGAGGTTGGCCAGCGGGCCAGAGAGTGCGACGAGGGACATCCCCTGGCGTGCCCTTGGGCCGAAGGCCACTGGGTTGACGGGGACCGGCTTGCCCCACCCGAACCCCACCAGGAGGAGCATAGCGGTGCCCAGGGGGTCCAGGTGTCGGAGCGGATTCAACGACAGACGGCCCAGTCGGCGGGCGGTGGTATCCCCCAGGCGGCTGGCGGCCAGAGCGTGGCTGAACTCGTGAACCGTGATGCCGATCAGGAGGGCTGCCCCGGTGGCAGCGAGGAGCAGAAAGAAGAGGACGGGGTTGCGAAACAGGAGAGATAGGTTTTGGAGCAGCATGAAACCTCACAGAAGGTTTGTGTCTGGGCCGGGCATGGCAGAGCGCCATGCCTGCACTGGTGAACACCCTCCCGGGTGCACACCCCGTCCCCCAGGGACCCTCCTATTCGTCGTCGTCCTCCTCCTCTTCCTCCTCCTCCCGCAGGGAGCGTCCTGGAAGGGAAAGCCTGGGCACGAATGCGGCGGGCTTCTCCCCTTTGGGCTTCCGACGTGGGAGACTCTCCAGGCGGGCCTGCAACTCCTGGAGCATCGCAGCATCTATCTGTTCCATATCCGCGACAACCCCGTTCACGTCCATGTCCCGCAGGCACTCCAGCTCCCAGGAGGTGGGGACGTTGCCGAAGCTGACCAGGAAAGGCTTCCCCAGCAGGATCCGCAGGGCACCCAGCGCCATCAGGCTCCCCAGGTCAACAGGCGAACGCTGCTGCTCTGCCAGGAGCACCGCATCCACCGGGAGATCTTCCACAACCCGCGCCAGGCGCTCCTCCAGACTCAGAGGTACGAGGAGCACCCGGCCCATCTCCCCTTCCTCAAGGCCCTCCAGTGCCACACCCGTGGGTTGGAAGACGAAAAAGTCGCACCCTTTCTCCCGGAGCCCGGCCAGCTTCTCAGCAGAGGCGTCTCCCAGTTGGAGGCCCCACGGGAGGGTTCCAAGGCGCCTGGCCACCTCTTCGATGGCCTCGGTATCGGCGGCGCTGGAGGCGAAAAGGGCCGCATTCACCTTCGCCTGGGCAACCTCGCCTGCCTTCCTGGCGTGGGCAAAAGAGGCGATGAGCGGTATGCTGGGGGTTTGGCTCTGCTGGACCGCAGCTCTGAAACCCAGGGCGGCCGGCGCGGCCTTGCCAGCCCGTTCGATCAGATCCATCAGCTTGCTCATGTTCCTGTCCTGTAATGAAGGATGGAGCCACCGGTCGGATTCGAACCGACGACCTGCGGTTTACGAAACCGCTGCTCTACCGCTGAGCTACGGTGGCCGGTCGCTGGGGCTTGCACGCCCATCGGTGTGCAACGTACCGTATTGTAACACAGGCTATCCGCAAGGAGAACCGCCGAATCCCGAAGGAGAGAAGATGCCCGAAGCCACACCCCTGACCAATGCCCCGAGACTCCAGGCTGTCTTGCTCTCCTTCAGGACATCGCCGCTGCGCGAAGCCCTCGAAGCAGCCCTTTCAGCCCTGGGCCTCTCCCGCGCTCAGGGTGGACTCAGGGTCTTGTAGTTCTGCTGGCAGTGTCGTCCTTGTCTATTCTTGAGGGAGCGAAGCGACCGTAGAATCTCGTGGAAGAGGGAGACCCTTCGCGGAGTTTACCCTGAGTTGCCGAAGGGCTCAAGGT
>JACQUN010000047.1 GCA_016210285.1 Chloroflexota bacterium | reverse complement strand
GGTAGATGGCTTCCCGCAATTGCCGAGGGTTCGTCCCGTCATAGAGGGCGGCCAGCCTTGCCTGCTGCTCCGAGGGCAGGATGCCGCTGGTCAGGAGTCGCTGGTAGGGGGTCTGGGCCTGGTCCCACTGGCGGCGGAGCTTCCCGTTGGCCACTTCCTTGCTCACCAGGTGCAACACTGGCTGGAACAGGCTGTAGTATACCCACATCTGGTCATAGAGGGCGTTGAGAGCCGCACACTGGCCTGGGGTCTCCAGGCGCTCGTAGCCCACGTAGGCCCGCACCAGGGTGGCATAAGGGGATTGACAGCAGGAGCCCGGTGGGCTAAAGTAAAACTAAAGGTTCCCCCGCGCCGACAAGTCTCCTCGGGGACTCCCGAAAGGGTAGGTGCGGGGGTCGTTTTTAATACCAATCCCTATGCCCGGAAGCAAAGATGTCAAAGTCGCTTGTCACCCGGTGTCGAATCTGCTCCCACGGCCGTTCTTCATTCCGCTCCCTCCTCACGAACAACGCCCAGCTATAGTAGTCCACGGCTTGAAGGTACAAGTGCGAAGCCGATTGATGCATCAACACCATGTACGGCACGGCACCCAGACGCGACTTTAGAAACCTCTTGATGCCACCTATGAGAGCTTCCCGTTTCCTCCGAGGAAGATCGACTCGATCTATGAAAATGAAAACCTTGTCAAACCTGGATACATCGAGCCCCCGTGGGTCGAAGGGGTATTGCAAGAGATATCCCAGCATACGCGGGTAGAACTGGTGCGGGTCCCGCCAATCTGGATGGAGCCTTCTCTTACGAATCGCAAGGCTGTCCACCCTTGCCGAAGTTAGGTTTGCCAAGATCGAAAACACCCGGTCCCTGACGACTTGGCGGTCTTCAGTCGCATGGAAGTACTCGACCTCGTGTCCCAGGTCAATAAGGTTGTGCTTAGCTTCGTACAGTTCGGCTATTCCTTCTGTCGGTTGAGTCGTTAGGAGACTGGTCAGGGTCAACCACTCTGTTGCTCCCGGGCGATTCGAGAAATCGAAATTCCCCGCCTCGTCGAGAAAGACGTACAAATAGGGCATAGGTCAAGAATACCACGAGGCCCCCGGAAAAGCTCAATTTACCGGGCCCAATTGACGGTGGTGACCGAGGCGGCTACAATAGGCGGCGACTTGCGGGATAGGGATATGAGTGTCGCAGAATGGCTTCTGTTTTCGATCTGCACGTCCACACGGTGAGGGGCAGCAGCGACAGCAGCCTGACCCCCCAGGCCCTGGTGGAGGAGGCCCGTCGTCTTGGCCTGCGGGGGGTGTGCCTCGCGGAGCACAGCGGCTGGGCGGACCGCCACGAGTTTGAGCGCTTCCGGCGGCAGTACGACCTTATCCTGGTGCGGGCCCTGGAAATTGACACCGACATGGGCCACATCGTTGTTCTCGGCCTCGATGGGTATCTTCCCGGGGTCTCCAATGTCCGCGAGCTTCGGCGCGCTGTTCGGCGGGTTGGCGGCTACATGGTTGCTGCGCACCCCTTCCGGAACCTGTTCAATCCGCCTCCATACAACCGTAGCCTCCTCTACAGGGAGGGCAAGCCCTATCCCAGGACGCCTCAGGAAGCCCTGCAGCATCCCCTCTTCGAGCTGGTGGACGAGATCGAGGTGGTGAACGGGGCGAACACGGACCGGGAGAACCTCTTCTCCCTGGAGGTGGCGCGTCGGCTGGGGAAGCATGGCACCGGGGGGAGCGACGCCCACTCCACGCACGGCCTTGGCAAGGGGGTCACTATCTTCGACGTGGATGTCCAGTCAGAGGGGGACCTCCTGGAGGCGCTGCGGGTGGGCTGCTTTTCCCCTGCCGAGGGGTTCCATGTGGGGAGGGTGCGCCATTACAATGATGAGTTGCTGGAAGGGCTGGAGCCCCTGGGGACGGAGATGCACAACCTTTGAGGCGCGTGACCTTTGTGTGATGGGTGTGTGGATGCACCTTCTTCCTGGCCCTTCCCCTACTCTTGAGCGAGGTCGTTGGACCCTAGCGGGATGTGGGTGTGACCTTCCAACAGCCCCTGGAAATCCCGGCGCTGCACCAGGTGTATGTCGCCCTCGACCTGGAAACCACGGGCCTGAGCCCTGACCAGGATGAGATTATCGAGGTGGGGGCGGTAAAGTTTCGCGGCCCCCAGGCTCTGGACACCTACGCCTCTCTCGTCAATCCCTATAGACCCGTCCCCGCTTTCATCACCCGCCTGACCGGCATCACCCAGCCCCAGGTGGATGGTGCTCCACCCTTCGCCGTAGCTGCTGGGGAGCTCGCCTCCTTTATTGGCGACGCCTCCCTGGTGGGGCACAACGTCTCCTTTGACCTTGCGTTCCTGGCAAGACGCGGCTTGCAGTTCATCGCTCCTCACTATGACACCAGGGAGATCGCTTCGGTCCTGTTCCCCGGGGGGCGGTACTCCCTGGAGGCCCTGGCTGCATCCCTGGGGGTTGCCCACGCCCGGCCCCATCGCGCGCTGGAGGACGCCGATGCCACACGCAGTGTCTTCCTTGCGCTGCTGGCCAGGCTCATGGAGCTCGACGCAAGCCTGCTCTCCGAGTGGCATCGCCTGGCCCAGGTGGCAGGGTGGCCTCTGCGCCACCTCCTGCGCGTCCTTGAGGGGGACCGGCGGCGCCAGGGGCAGGGGGGCTTTCGACCGGTTCCGGGGGGCGTAGACCTTCAGGCCCTGGAGCGACGCCTGGGCCGGGTCCGCCCTCTGGCCCAGAAAGGGGAAGGAGAGCCCCTTGCCGAGGAGCCGCTTGCGGCGCTGCTCCAGCCAGGAGGGGCCCTGGCCAGGGTCCTGCCAGGATACGAATACCGTGCCGAGCAGGAGCAGATGCTGCGGGCCGTGGTTCGCGCTTTGAACCAGGGTGAACACCTGCTGGTGGAAGCGGGCACGGGCATTGGCAAGACCCTCGCCTACCTCCTCCCCGCGGTCCTCTTTGCCCTGCGCCGCCGCACGCGGGTGGTGATCGCCACCAACACCATCAACCTCCAGGGGCAGCTCATGGAGAAAGACATCCCCACTGCCCTCAAGGCTCTGGCAGGGGAAGAGGGCCTGGAGGACCTCAGGGTTGCGCAGCTCAAGGGCAGGAGCAACTACCTGTGCCTGCGCCGCTGGGCCCATCTGCGAGCCAGCGAACCCCTGGCCCTGGAGGAGGCCGGGCTGTTGAGCAAGCTTCTGGTGTGGCTACAGACCACCAGCACAGGAGACCGGGGAGAGCTGAACCTGGTGCCCAGAGAGGCTTCGGCATGGGAGCGGCTGTCGGCGCAAGGGGCAAAGGGGTGCCCTTTCAGTGAGGGGGCCTGCTTTCTGCGCCTGGCCCGCGAGCGGGCTGACGGCGCGCACATCCTGGTGGTGAACCACGCCCTGCTGCTCACAGACCTCGCATTGGGAGGCAGCCTCCTGCCAGACCACGACTACCTGGTCGTAGATGAGGCGCACCATCTGGAGGAGGAGGCCACCCGCCAGTTTGGCTTTCGTCTGGGTGAGGCCCAGGTCCTGGAGCACCTGGATGCCCTGGCCGGGCCTCGCGGGCTGGCATCCGAGGCCGTGGGGGCCTACCGCACCTCCAATGCTGGGGCGTCGCGACGTCAGGCCACCGAGAAGGCTGCCGCTGCCTTGCTGGAGGGCGTGGTGCGTGCCAGGGAGCGGGTGGGCCAACTCCTGGCCGGGGCCGCCGGGTTCCTCCAGAACCATGCGGAGTCGGGGAGTGAGCGGGGGGCGCAGCTCAGGGTGACCCCCTCCAGCCGGGCCCAGCCAGGATGGGCTGCCCTGGAGGTCGCCTGGGAAAACGCTGACCTGGCCCTGGCGGAGGTCGGGCGGAGTCTGGGCCAGCTCTCCATATCCCTGGAGGGTCTGGAGGGGAACAGGCTCCTCAACTATGATGGCATTCGCCTCGAGGCGGCGGGCCAGTTGGAGACCAACGGTGCGGTGCGGAAGGGGCTCAAAGAGTTCCTTTCGGCGCCACAGCCCCAGTCGGTGTACTGGATGGAACAGGCGGGGCGGGAGTCCCTGGTGCTCTGGGCTGCACCCCTCTCCGTGGCGCAAATTCTCAAGGAGCGCCTGTTCCAGAAGAAGCGCAGTGTTCTTCTCACCGGTGCGACCCTCAGCACCCAGGGAAACTATGCCTACCTCCGCCAACAGCTTGGGCTAGAGGGAGGCGGCGAGCTTTCCCTGGGCTCACCGTTCAACTATAAGGAGGCCGCGCTGGTGTGCATCCCGGAGGACATGCCTGAGCCCACCAACGCATCCTACCCGCAGGCGGTGGCTCAGGTGCTGGCCGAGGTGTCGCGCGCCGCAAAGGGCCGTACCCTGGCGCTTTTCACCTCTCACGGCGCGTTGCGGGCTGCGTGCGCGACGCTCCGGGGGGCGCTGGAGGCTGACGGCATCAAGGTGCTGGGGCAGGGGGTGGATGGGCGACCGCGTCAGCTTGTGGAGGAGTTCACGGAGAACCCCAAAGCCCTCTTGCTGGGGACCGCAAGCTTCTGGGAGGGAGTTGACATAACAGGAGGAGCCCTCAAGGTTCTCGTGCTGGCCCGGCTCCCCTTCAACGTCCCTACGGAGCCGGTCTTTGCCGCCAGGGCTGAGCTGTTTGAGGACCCCTTCAACGAGTACGCCATCCCGCAAGCGGTCCTGCGGTTCCGCCAGGGATTCGGGAGGCTCATCCGCAACCGTAGGGACCGAGGGGTGATCATCGCGCTGGACCGCCGCATCACATCCCGCGCTTACGGGAAAGCCTTCCTCCAGGCGGTCCCCTCGTGCACCGTGCGGCGAGTCACCCTGCGGGAGTTGCCCCAGGTGGTGAGAGGCTGGCTCAACGCCTAGCATGTTCCTGCCAGTGCAAGGCCCGCTCGACTTGGCCCTGACCCTGGAAAGCGGCCAGGCCTTTCTCTGGGGTCGTGACGGGGCGACCTTTCACGGCGTCGTTGGGGGCACCCTCTTCCTGCTGCGCCAGGCGCCGGGGGGCGTGGAGTTCTCGTGCGTGCCGGCCAGCGAAGAGGCGGGTGCTCAGGCCCTCGCCGCCTATCTGCGCTTGGACGATGACCTGGACGTAGTTTACCGCAACCTGAGCTTCGACCGGCGCCTTCGGATGGCTTTCAATGGCTACCGCGGCCTCCGTATCCTTCGACAGGGCCCCTGGGAATGTCTTGCGAGCTTCGTCTGCTCCTCCCATGCGAATATCCCCCGCATCAGCCGCATGGTGGAGGCCCTTGCCCGGGCCTACGGGGAGCCGGTCGCCCTGGGGAGTGTCCAGCGGCACACCTTCCCCTCGCCAGAGCGCCTGGCAGAGGCGGGCGAAGGGGCTCTGCGGGCCCTGGGGCTGGGCTTCCGAGCCGCGTACCTGGCGAGCACGGCTGGGCTGGTCGCGGGAGGCGCTGTGGACCTGGACGCGCTGCGGGCTGCGCCCTTCGAGGAGGCCCGCCGCGCCCTCATGGCGCTGCCGGGGGTCGGCGAGAAGGTCGCCGACTGCGTGCTGCTCTTTGCACTGGACAAGCTGGAGGCCTTCCCCATAGACCGCTGGGTGGAGCGCTCCTTGCGGCAGTGGTACCCCGTCGAGGGGATGCGTTCCTACCGCGCCCTGCAGGAGTGGGCAAGGGCTCACTTCGGGCCGTGGGCGGGATATGCCCAGCAGTACCTGTTTGTTGCCCAGCGACAGGGCCTGTCGGGGCAAGGAGATGCTACCGGTGAAACAGCCTTCTGAGGTTAGGGAGTACCTGTCACTGCCCTGGAGGGGGAAGGTAGTCGTGCCGTGGAGGCTCTTCCGTGATCGTCGTGTTCCCCTTGTGGCGAAGCTGATCCTGCCCGCCATTGCTCTGTATCTGATGATGCCGGTGGACATCATCCCCGACTTCATCCCGGTTCTTGGTTACCTGGATGACTTGCTGGTGGTTGTCCTGGGACTCGGCCTTTTCCTTCGACTCTGCCCACCTGGCATCGTGCTGGAACATATCCAACGCTGGCGAGGGGAGACGAGAGGACGCGGCTCGTGAGGGGCAGGAGAGGGCTCTCGGGTTGCGCTGGGCGTTTGTTGCCAGGCGGGTGAGGCTTTTCATGTCATGCTGGGGGAGCGAAGCGACCAGAGAGTCTGGGGGCGGTGAACTCGTTGGGCCCGAGCGATGCTGAGCCCGCCGCAGGTGGGCGAAGGATGACAGGATGAACTTGCCAACCTCTTGGAGACGCCACAAGGTTGGGGTGGCGCTGCATCACCCTGCCCGGGGTGGTATCATGTGGCATAGGCTGATGCCCACACCGCGGTTACGGGGGATGTGATGCGCGCCAGGGTTATCAACGGCACTCGCATTGCCGAGGAGATCAGGGCAGAGGTGGCAGCGGCTGTCCACGAGATGAAAGCCGAGCGTGGGGTGGCCCCGGGCCTGGCGGCTGTCCTGGTGGGGGATAACCCTGCCTCCGTCATCTACGTTCGCAACAAGGGGCGGGCCTGCCAGGAGGCGGGCATCTTCGCGGAGACCTTCCATCTGCCAGGACAGACGCCCCAGGGGGAGCTGCTGGCGCTGCTGGGCCGGCTGAACGCTGACCCCCGCTTCCACGGTATTCTCCTGCAGCTCCCCCTGCCGGCCCACCTGGATGAGCGCGCCGCACTTCTCGCCATAGACCCGGCGAAGGACATAGACGGCCTGCACCCGGTCAACATGGGCCGCCTGGTGGAGGGGGAGCCTCGCTTCGTCCCATGCACCCCGGCGGGAATCCAGCAGCTTCTGATGCGTAGCGGGTATGACCCCTCGGGGAGGCATGTGGTTGTCTGCGGGCGAAGCAATATCGTCGGCAAGCCGGCTGCCCTCCTGTTGATGCAGAAGCGCCCGGGCGCCAATGCCACCGTGACGGTGTGTCACACCGGGACCCGCGACCTTGGGGCTATCACCCGCCAGGCTGATATCCTTATCGTGGCTGCAGGGCGGCCCAACACGGTCACCGCCGACATGGTGCGGGATGGGGTGGTGGTGGTGGACGTTGGCATGAACCGGGTTGCAGACCCCTCGAGGGAGCGCGGCTACCGCCTGGTGGGCGATGTGGACTTCCCCGGCGTAGCGGAGAAGGCGGAGGCCATTACCCCTGTCCCAGGGGGCGTTGGCCCCATGACCGTTGCCATGCTGGTTCACAACACCTTCCAGGCAGCGAAGGCCGCCGTCCACGGGCAGGGCTAGGGCACACCGGGATCCTGCCACAGGGAAAGCAGCGTAGCAGAAGAGTGGCGATGGCTGGTCCGGAGAATCTTGGCAAGCTCCTTTTGCTGGTGAGCGGGTTCCTGGCGCTGCTGGGGCTCCTGTTCCTTCTGGCCCCGCGCGTCCCGCTCCTGGGCCGCCTGCCGGGGGATATCCTGGTGCAGAGGGGGCGTTTCACCCTTTACATGCCGCTGGTGACCTCCCTCCTCTTGAGTCTGCTGCTGACGGCGGTCCTCACCCTGGTCCTCCGCCTCTTTCGCGGATAGGCTGCCGTGCGGACCTCGGACTTCGACTACCCCCTGCCCCAACACCTCATCGCCCAGACGCCCGTTGAGCCCCGGGACCACTCCCGCCTGCTGGTGGTGCACCGCGACACGGGAGTTGTAGAGCACCGCCGCCGCTTCTATGAGGTCGAGGAGCACCTGCATCCCGGCGATGTGCTGGTCTTCAACGACAGCCGGGTCATCCCCGCCCGTCTGCGCGGCCGGCGGGCCGACACGGGGGGCGCGGTGGAGCTCTTGCTGCTGCGTCGGCATGCCCCCGGCCTCTGGCGCTGCCTGGGCCGGCCTGGCAGGCGCCTCCGACCCGGAGCTCGCCTGCTCTTGGAGGGCCACGGCGCATCTCTAGAGGGTGAGGTGGTGGGGGTGGAAGACGATGGGGTGCGCGTGGTCCAGCTCGCCGATGAGGCGGCCCTGGAGAAGGCCGGGCAGGTGCCGCTGCCGCCCTACATCCACACGCCTCTGGCCGACCCGGAGCGCTACCAGACTGTGTACGCCCGTGTCC
>JACQUN010000046.1 GCA_016210285.1 Chloroflexota bacterium | reverse complement strand
GCCGCAGTGGCCGTGGTCGGTGTACTCGCAGAGGCACACATCGGTGATGACCATCAGGCTCGGGGCAGCCTGTTTGATGACCCGGATGGCCTCCTGGATAATGCCGTGAGGGTCGTAGGCCTCCGAGCCCACCGGATCCTTGATGGACGGAAGGCCAAAGAGAAGCACCCCAGGGATGCCCAGGCCGGTGACCTCGGCGACCTCTGCCAGCAGGCGGTCCAGGGAGAAGTGGTAGCACCCCGGCATGGGCTCGATCTCCTCCCGCACATCCCGCCCGTGGGTGACAAAGATGGGGTACACCAGGTCGTCAACGGAGACGGCTGTCTCCCGAACCAGCCGCCGCACCATATCAGACTCCCTGAGACGCCGCATGCGGACCGAGGGAAAAAGCGCCATGCCACCTGCCCTCCTTACAAGGGAAACCGCGAGGGGCCAACACCAGACCTCCCCAGGAAGGATAGCAGAACCGGCCACCACAGTTCTAGCTGGGCGGGGGGGTGCTCGCGGAACGGAAGTGCTCAACCAGGGCTGCAACAAGGCCAGGAACGGTGTGCTCCCGCGCCACCACGTCCACCCTCAGCCCCAACTCGCGGGCCGTCGCCTCCGTCACCGGACCAATGCACGCAATGGCAACGCCCCGCAGGGCCTGCGCACCGTCTTCCAGCACCTCCACCAGGTGGCGGACAGTGGAGGAGCTGGTGAAGGCGATGGCATCCAACCCCTGAGCCAGGACCTCCCGGGCGCGCTCGCGGGTCTCGGCGGGAAGCACGGTGCGGTAGAGGGCCACCTCGTCCACGTGAGCGCCCGCGGCGCGCAGGCCCACCGCCAGCACCTCGCGTCCCTCCGCGGCGCGGGGCAACAGCACCCTGTCCCCTGGCGAGCAAAGGGATCGCAAAGCCTGGACAATGCCCTCGGCCACGTATTCCCCAGGCACCAGGTCAGGCCGCAAGCCGTGCTTTCCCAGCGCCTCGGCCGTCCCTGGCCCGATGGCGCAGACCTTCGCTGTCCCGAAGGCCCTGGCGTCACTTCCCAGGGTCCCAAGCCGCTGGAAGAGCAGCTCCACCCCGTTGGCGCTGGTGAACACCACCCATCGGTAGGAGGAAAGCTGGCTCAGCGCCCGGTCCACGGACGCCCAGTTTGAGGTGGGCTCGATCTCAATGGTCGGCAGCTCCACCGGCCAGGCCCCTGCCCCGGCCAAGAGCTCAGACAGAACCCCCGCCTGGTGGCGGGTACGTGGCACCAGCACCCGCTTTCCGAAGAGAGGCTTCGTGTCGAACCAGCGAAGGCGGTCCCGCAGGCGCACCACTTCGCCCACCACGATGACCACCGGAGGCGTCAGCCCAGCGCGCTGAGCCCTCTGGAGGATGTCCCCCAGGTTGCCCACTACCGTCTGCTGCCGGGGCTCGGTGCCCCACTGAACCAGGGCGACAGGGGTCTCAGGGCCACGGCCCGCATCCTGCAATGCACCGACGATGGAAGGCAGGCCCTCCAGCCCCATGAGCACCACCAGGGTGTCGGCGCGGGCCAGGGCCGCCCAGTCCACCCGGGACGCCTCTTTCTCAGGGTCCTCACTGCCCGTAACGATGGACAGGGAGGAGGACACGGCCCGGTGGGTCACCGGGATGCCGGCATAGGCCGGGACAGCGATGGCCGAGGTAACCCCTGGCACCACCTCAAAGGGGACGCCCGCCGCTGCCAGGGCCTCCGCCTCCTCACCACCCCGGCCGAACAGAAAGGGGTCTCCCCCCTTCAGACGCACCACACGCTGGCCACGCCGCCCCCGGGCCACCAGCAGGGCATTGATCTCGTCCTGGCTCATGCGACGCTGGCCACGTCCCTTCCCGACGTCCACCAACTCAGCGCTGGAGGGGGCATGGGCCAGGAGGCGCTGGCCCACCAGGCGGTCGTACACGACCACCTCCGCCTCCACCAGCACTCGCAGGCCCTTGACCGTGATGAGGCCAGGGTCGCCCGGGCCTGCGCCCACAAGGTAGACTTTGCCTCGGGGCTGGTTCACGCCCCTTCCTTCTGGAGCGTCTCCTGGGCTCCCATACCAAGAATCTGTTGTGCCAGGGCCAAGCCTGCCGCCTCTGGATCCCTTGCGGGGGCTACCGTGCGGGCTCGGAAAACGTGTCGCCCGTCTTCGGTGATGAGCAGCCCATGAAGCGCCAGGCGCGGGGCCCTACCGCCCTCCTCAACCACCTCGCCATAGGCGGCCATCGGCACGCGGCAGCCCCCGCCCATGGCCCGCAGAAAGGCGCGCTCTGCGGTGACCGCAGCCAGCGTGCCGGGATGATCCAGAGGACGCACAAGGGACAGAATCTCCTCATCCCCGGCGCGGGCCTCCACGGCCAGGGCCCCCTGCCCCACCGCCGGGACAAAGGAGTAAGGGTCAAAGTGCTCGGTAGCCCTCTCCTGGAGACCCAAACGGGTGAGGCCCGCCGCGGCCAGCACCACGGCCTCATACTCTCCCCCAAGGGCCTTACGCACCCGCGTGTCCACATTCCCCCGCACGGGCGAGACCTTCAGGTCCGGGCGCATGGCCCGAAGCAGGGCGGCCCGCCTGGGGCTGCTGGTGCCGACCCTGGCTCCAGGCGGCAACTCGCGCAGAGTCGCCCCGGCGCTGCTCACCAGGACGTCCCTTGGGTCCGTCCTCCTGGGCACCGAGGCCAGCGTCAGTCCTGGGGGCTGCTCAGTGGAGAGGTCCTTCAAGCTATGCACGGCAAGGTCTATCTCCCCTGAGAGCAGCGCGGCTTCCAGCTCCCGGGTGAAGACGCCCAGCCCGAGGGAGGCCAGAGATTCCTGTGGGGCGACATCACCGCCGGTTCGCACCACCCTCACGGTGAAAGAGCGCTCCGGGAAAAGGGCGCGCAGTTGAGCCAGAACCTCTTCCGTTTGAATCAGGGCCAGCGCGCTGCCACGGGTGCCGACGACGACGGGCCGGGGTGGCTTCACGCCTCCCTCCCGTTTCCTTCCAGCCCGAAAAGCTCCCGCACCGCCTGGAGGTGTTGAGGGTTGCGTGCGCCCTTCAGGGTGGTGATGGGCTGGTGCAGGAGCTTCTTCACCAGGGCCAGGCTCAGGCTCTCCACCACGGCCTTGTCCTCATCCGCCAGGTGCGCCAGCCGCTGGAGGGCGTGCGCCACCTCCCTCTGCCGCAGGGCCTCCATCCGCTCCCGCAAGGCTGCGACGGTGGGGATAACCGTGAGGCCATCCCACCACGCCAGGAAGGCCCGCACCTCCTCCTCAACAATGGCCTCCACCTTTCGCGCCTCCTCCTCCCGCTGGCGATAGTTGGCCTTCGCCACCACATCCAGGTCGTCCACATCGTAGAGAAAAACACCAGGCAGCCCTTTCACCGCTGGGTCCACGTCCCTGGGCACTGCGATATCCAGGAGGAACAGGGGCCTGCGCTGCCTCTCTTCGACCACCTGGCGGAGGATCTCCTGCGGCAAGATGTATCCCGGCGCCCCAGTCGAGCACACCACGATGTCCACCTGAGTCAGGGTTTGAGGAAGCTCCTGAAAGGGAATAGCCTTTCCCCCCAGCTCCTGGGCCAGCTCCTCGGCCCGCTCACGGGTGCGATTGGTGACGAGCAGGGCCGTGACCCCGTTGTCAGCCAGGGCGCGAGCTGCCAGCCTGCCGGCGTCGCCGGCCCCCACCACCAGCGCCCGCCTCTCCTGAAGGGCACCCAGGGCATTGCGGGCCAACTCGATGCAGGCACGGCTGGCCGAGAGGGCGTTCCGGCCGATGTCGGTCTCCCGACGGGCACGCTTCCCTACCCGCAGGGCGTGGTGGAACAGGTGGGAGAGAGGGTTGCGGACGGTTCTGGCCGCCACAGCGGCCCCAAAGGCGCTCCGGACCTGGCCAAGGACCTCGGACTCCCCCAGGATCATGGAGTCGAGGCCACAGGCCACGCGGAGCAGGTGTCGGGCTGCCTCTCCATGCTGGTGCTCATAGAGGTACGGGAAGAGCTCTTCGTACGCGACCCCGTAATACCTGTCAAGAAAACGCAGGAGACCGTCATGGCCGTGGGCGTGGTCGCCTTCCAGGGTATAGAGCTCCGTCCGGTTGCAGGTGGAGAGGATGACCCCCTGTCCCGCGCATTCCGCCAAGACCCGTAGGGCCTCGGGCAGCTTCTCGGCAGTGAGGGCGAGACGTTCCCGCACCTCCAGAGGCGCTGTGCGGTGGTTCAACCCTACTGCCAGGACCCTCATCATAGGTTCACCTCACGGGGAGAGCCGCCTGTGCGAGCGAAGTGAAAAGCTGCTGCTGCGCCTCTTCCTTCCGCCCAGCCTGAAAAAGCTCCAGCACTTCGTCGCTCAAGCTGGCCTGCCAATGCTCCGGCTTCACAGCCAGGCCTTGCTCACGAAGGAGCGTGCGCACCCGGGAGATCATCTCTGCCAGGTCAGCATACTGAAGGGCGCGGCTCCGCTCCAACTCGTGGCGCAGCTTTCGTGCCAGGGCAGGACTCAGGCCGCCGGTGGAGATGGCCAGCGTAACGCCCCCCCGGCGGATGACGGAGGGAGCAATGAAGTTGCACAGGCGCGTGATGTCCACAACATTGAGGAGGATGCCCTGCGCCTCAGCCTGTCGCGCTATCGCCTCGTTTACCTGCGGAGCATCGGTGGCCGCGATGGCCAGGAACGCCCCCTCCAGATCGCCCTGCTGATAGTGCCGAGGCTCCCACGTGACCGTCCCATCCCTTGCCCACTCCCGAAGCCGTGGGGTGGCTTCCGGGGAGACCACGCGCACGCGGGCGCCGCACTCCACGAGACCGGACACCTTGCGCTCGGCCACCTCTCCCCCGCCGACGACCACGCAGAGGCGGGCACGGAGGTCGAGGTACACGGGGTAGTAGGGCCTCATGGGCGGCCGTTCTCCAGGAAATACTTCACCCGTGTCTTCTTGTACTCCCTGGTGCTGAAGAGGAGGAGGTAATCGCTGATGTCCACCCTGGTAGAAAGCTCCCGGGCAACCTCCTCGCACCCCTGGCGGGTGGTAGCGTGGATCATGGCGAAGTGGCTATAAGGCCAGTCAGAGAAGGTGGGCCGCTGATAGCAGTGGGTGACCCAGGGTGAGGAGGCCAACACCGCACCCACCTCCTC
>JACQUN010000051.1 GCA_016210285.1 Chloroflexota bacterium | reverse complement strand
GGTAGGTGGCATAGACCGGGCAGACGGGCTCGCAGGGGGCGTTCTCGCACTGCTGGCAGAGAATAGGGATGAACCGGGCCTTGACGTTGGGGTACTCACCCTCCCAGTACCGCTCAATGTGGATCCACTCCATGGCTCGCCGCTGGAGGAACACCGACTCGGTGTTGATGGGGACGTTGTTCTCCGCCTGGCAGGCCACCACGCAGGCCTGGCAGCCGATACATCGATCCACATCCACGGTCATCGCCCACTTGGGCGCTGTTTGCTGCTGTGTCACGGTGCGCTTCCCTCAACCGTCGGATTTCCCTGTGACCCTGGGCTATGCCTCCGGACGTGTGACCTGGATGACGTGCCCTGGCTCGGTTTCGTAGGCCGTCACGGTCCCTTCCAGCTTGGGGAGCCGGATCCGCTGCCCTGTGGGCTGGATGCGAACCCGGGTGGCTGCCCATGCCAGGGCGCCGGTGTCCTGGTCGGTCAGAGGAGCAAGCAGGCTCAGGGGATTGCTCCCACGCTTCTCGGCATACCGTGTGTAGAACTGGTGCCCCTGTCCCGTGGGCACTGCGAGGAGATCAGGAGGCGTGGCCGGGTTGGGGTATGCCCTGGCCTCGATTTTGCCGTAGGGCGACTCCAGCAGGACAACGTCGTGCTCGCGGATGCCCAGTTCCCGAGCCCTCTCCGCGTTGATCTCAACCCAGGTCTGCCAGGTCACGGTGGTCATAGGGTCTGGCGTTGCCTGGAGCCAGGGAAGGTGGGCGCCGCTCCCGTCACCCATTGAGAGAGAGGGGACAGGCAGCAGGTGAAACGGGTACTTGCCCTCGTCTCCGGAGAACTGCGCCGAGACCTCGACCTGGGGGACAATGGCGGGAGAGGGCGGTGTGACGGAAGCCGTGGCGCTGGTATCCCACCACCCGCCGCGCTGGAGGACGCCGTTCCAGAAGGCTTCAAAGGAGTCAGCTCGCACCGACCCCCGGCTGAGGGCGTGGAGCTTGCGGGCGCTCTCCCTGAGGAGGTCGCGCATGCTGTCCCACGGGAGGGCCCGCTTCACGTCTCCCCCCAGGCCTCCGGCGATGTCCCGCATCAGCACCTCGCCGAAGCTGCGTGAATCGTAGAGCTGGGCCACCACCGGCTGCTGGAACCCCACCACCTGGTAGCCAGGGCCTGGGTCCGGCACGTCATCGCCCCAGGATTCCAGGAAGGCGTTGTCCGGGAGCACCAGATCAGCCATTGCTGTGGTCTCATCCATGAAGCTGGAGAAGCTGACGACGTAGTCGGCCTGCTTGAGTGCGCCGCCAAAGTCCACGTCCCTGGGAAGCCCGTAGACCGGGTTTGCCCCCCGCACCAGCACTACCCTGACCTCTCTCTGCCGCAGGCGGTCTGCCAGCTCCTTCCACTGGGCAAAGGGGGCTGCTGGCAGCGCGGTCGCCAGTTCCGGTGTGGGTGGGGGTGGGTTGAAGATGAGACCCCCCGGGCGGCCTACGCTCCCCACCAGGGAGTTCAGCGAGAGGATGGCGGTGAGATTGAACAGGCCGTTGGTATGAGCAGCGGCGGGGCCGCCCCCAATGGCCAGGCTGGGGCGATTCGTTGCAAAAGCGCGCGCCAACTCGCGGATGCGTGCGGCGTCCACGCCGGTAAGCTGGGCAGCCCGCTCTGGCCGGTACGCTTCCAGGGAGGGAAGCCCGGAGCCCTGGGTCATGGCCTGGACCGCGCGTGCATCGGCGAGCCCCTCGGCTGCCATCACCTGCGCCATGCTCAGGGCCAGGACCCCCTCGCTGCCTGGCTTGACTGGCACCCACTCGTCGGCGCTGGCTCCCGTCATGGAGAGGCGTGGCTCCACCTGGACGAAGGTCCCTCGCTTTCGCTTCTCTCCCTGCCGGAACTCGCCATACGCCCGGGCGTAACGGACAGGCTGGAGCCAGGTGCCGAGGAAATCCGCTCCAAAGGAGAGCAGGTAGCGACTCCGCTGGATGTCGAGGTCGGGTAAGCGGTCTTGCCCGAACACCCGCTTCACCGCGGCCCGCACGGCGGTGTCCTCCAGAGGCTCCAGTGCCAGGTGCTGTCCCCCGTATGCCTCGGTAAATCGCTTCACCACGAAGGCCAGGTGGCCCCGCAAGGGGTCGGTGAGGAAGGCCAGCTCTTTTGCACGGCCGCTGGTGCGGAGCTGCCCGAGCCGCCCCAACAGCTCTCCGAGGGCCTCTTCCCAGGAGACGGGGTCGAACTCACCAGAGCCTCGCTGGCCTCGGCGGCGCAGGGGGCCCTGGAGGCGGTCAGGGTGGTAGAGGGCCTGCACCCCGGCCTGGCAGCGAACGCTGGTTTTGCCCTGGTTGACGGGGTAGTCCGGGTTTCCCTCCACCTTCTTGGCGCGCCCTTCCACAACCCGCACGACGATCCCTTCTCCCCCTGGGCACTGTCTGCAGAGGGTGGCATACCAGTTCTCACCGCTGCTGACGAGGTCCTCAGGCAGGTGGACCGGGCTCTGGATGCGCAGCTCTTTTTCCGGCACCCCGCAGGCCTGGTAGACCACTGCACCAGCCGCGGACACCCCCGCCAGCTTGAGCAACTGTCGCCGTGTTAGCGCCATGTCGTGTGCACCATCCCAGACCTCACGCGGTTAGTAGTGGCAGATGACGCAGTCCGTGGGTGCGTTGTTGGCCCGGTGGCAGTTGACGCAGTCCCCCATCTTCAAGGGACGCACTTGTTGGACCCGGAGCATGGTTTCAACCTGGCCGTGGCAGGTGGAGCACACCTGCGACGGGGTCACCCCCATCCGCTCTCCCAGGACCCGAATGTGGGGCTCGTGGACGAACCTCACGTGGTCGGGCAGGCGGTGGACTCGCACCCAGTTGATGGGGTCTCCCTGCTGAGCGTATGCCCTGAGCTTCTCTACCTCTCGCAGCCCCGTCCCGATGACCTGGTGGCAGGACATGCACTGCTCCATCGCCGGGACCGTCGCGGCAGCCCCCTTCGTCACGTTTCGGTGGCAGAACTCGCACTGGATGCCGGCCTGCTGGACATGGACAGGGTGGGGAAAGGCGATAGGCTGCTGCGGCGCCGCCTTCACCGGCCTGTCCAGGGCCGGAAAGTAGTGGGCGAGCACGCGCCAGCCGACGAAGGCCCCCACGACTAACGACGCCAGTGCGCCCAGGGCAAGACCGGGGAGAAGAATCCGCAGCAGCAGTCGGCTTGTCAACATCGGCGAGCGCCCTGTCCCCAGGGGTTCATGGTTTCCTTCGTTGGTGGCGTAGTGCGCACGCTAGATCCACCAACGTTCGTAGATGTGGGCGATGAGCCCTGCTCGCGCCACGGCATTGCCCATCCAGGCCAGGGCCCCAAGGAGCGCGATGAGCGCCGTCAAGTAGAGCAGCGGCCGGAGCTTCTCGGCGCGCTGACGAACGATCTCAGGCAGGTCGCCCGTGGCGATGAGCGAGGGGAGGACGATGTGGGCAAGGAGGATAGAGCTGGCAAAGCCGATGATGAAAAGGAGATAAAGCCAAAGGAACTTGAGCAGGGGACCTATCCTGCTCCAGTCTGCATTAGTGATGGCCTGAGGGTCCATTCCAGCGTTCCACTCTCTCTGGGCCTATTGCGAGCCCTGTGCGGGCCTGCTGATGCTCCTTCTTCAGAAGCCTTGGCAGGGGCAACTGCCTCCACAGGAGTGCGCAATCCCCCTCTGCTCTCCACCCCCTCCGCCCCGCATCCCCGCACTCAGCGGGTGTGCCTTGAATGAGAACAAATTGGGTAACATTTTGCCTGTGTGCTGGTGTCCTTGTCAAGCCTCTTGCCAGGCCAGTTTGGGGGAGTTTTCACAAGGTCTATTGCAGACGAACTCCGACGAGGGAGTTGCCTTCTTGGGAAGGGTGGACTGCCGCCTTTCGCGGGCGCGCATAGGGGCGCATCCCTTCCGGCTGCCCTGTCGCCGCGACCGTTGCAGGAAACCCGCGGTCGTGTAAAATATGATGCGTCTGCCTGTGCGTGGACAGATCCCAGGCAGAGCGTGTGATGTGCCTCACCAAAGGAGTGTTTCATGGCAGCTCCACAGCATCGTCGTCATACCAGGCGGGATGTGCTAACGAGGGTATCCCTGGGGCTGGCAACTCTTCTGGCCGCTGTTTCGCCCCTTCGGCGGGTGGGGGGGTCTCCTGACCGTGGGACGATAGCTTCGAAGGAGATGCCGGGGGAGGATTCCATCTTCCAACCGCGCCCCGACCAGCGAGCCCGCATCTGGGAGCGGTGGACTAGCCGGAGGCCCGCCAAACCTGGATAGCTCTGCGTGGCTCCGGCCAACCCCTTCGCCTTTATCTGCCTACTTTGCGCCCAACTGGAAGTGCTTCCCCTCGACCTTGAAATCCGGGGCGTAGACCAGCTCGGTGTGCTGCATGTCCCGGATGGTGAAGGCTCCCACCATCCCCATCCCGGCCCGGAGGGCCCCCACCAGGTTCATCGTGCCGTCGGTCACCGTGGAGGGGCCGAAGAGAATCTCCTGCAGGGTTCCCTTCGTCCCCACCTTGATGCGTGTCCCCCTGGGGAGCGCAGGGTGGGGGGCAGCCATCCCCCAGTTATAGGACTGGCCAGGGGCTTCTGCCGCCTGGGCGAGAGGCGTTCCCAGCATCACCGCATCGGCGCCAGCGGCGATGGACTTGCACAGGTCCCCGCCTGTGCGGATGCCCCCGTCCGTGATGACCACCACGTACCGCCCCGTTTGGCGATAGTACTCCTCGCGGGCCGCAGCGCAGTCCATCGTCGCTGTGACCTGCGGGATGCCCACGCCGACAACCTCGCGGGTGGTGCAGGCCGCCCCCGGTCCGACGCCAACCAGAATGCCGTGGATGCCCGTTTCCATGAGCTCCAGGGCGGTGCTGTAGGTGACGCAGTTGCCTACCACAATGGGCACCTTGATCTGATCCACCAGCTCGGAGAAGATGAGGCCCCGATAGCTCTTGGAGATGTGGCGCGCCGTGGTGACCGTGGACTGCACTACCAGGAGGTCTGCCCCTGCTTCCACCGCGAGGGGCGAGAGTCGTTTGGTGTTCTGGGGTGTCACCGCAACGGCGCAAACGCCTCCGAAGGCCTTGATCTCCTGGATGCGCCGCCCCACCAGCTCCTCCTTCAGGGGTGCAGAGTACACCTTCTGGAAGAGCGGTGTCACCTTTGACTGAGGCGTCTCGGCGATCTCGGTCAGGACCGCCTCAGCATCCTCGTAGCGCGTCCAGACCCCCTCCAGGTTCAGAACAGCCAGTCCACCAAGCCTGTTCATCAGGGTGGCGAAGGCCGGAGAGACCACGGCGTCCATGGCCGACGCCACAATAGGAACGGGGGACTTGACAGTCCCGATCGCAAAATCAATGCTGGTCTGGTCGGGGTTGATGGTGACCGACCCCGGAACAATGGCCACCTCGTCGAAGCCGTAGGCGCGGCGGATCTCCTTGAACTGGGGTATACCCATAGCGTTCCCCACCCCTGTCGGTAGATTGCCGATAGTTTAGCAAGTCCTCACCACCCCAGTCAAGGATGGTGAAATCGAGGATCACCGACCCCTCTGCGCTCCTGGCCTGGTGCCCACGCCGTCTGCGGAAGGAGGTATACCAGGGCCATGCCGGGGGTGTGGCCGCTCCTTTTCGTAGGGCTGCGGGCAGACCCATCCGAGGGCTGCGCTGCCAGGGTGCGATGCAGCTCCACCCTGGCGACCGACGAGTCTCGGCGCGGCGCTTGGCTTGCCTTCGTCCCACAGAGTGCTACAATCAGTGCTAGTGGAGTCAAAAGGCCCTCAAGGATAGTGGAGCATGGCGGGTGAACCGGGCTCTGAGGAGCGAACCTTTGAACGGGCTGAGGTGAATCTCTGCATCTTCCCCCACCTGAGGGAGTTTCTGGTCATTGATTTGCGCAGGGGCCTGCCGCAGCGTCCTTCAGCGCGGCTGCTCAAGGCCGGTGAGGTGTTCGCTGAGACCTTCTACCGAGAGGTGGAAGGCGCTTTCTCGGCGATGTTGCGGGATCAGGACCATCCCTTCGCCACCTTGATGGCGCTTCCTCCCAGGGTTGAGGCGCTGGTGCGAGAGCGCGCCCTGGCGGCTATCCTGCGCAAGGTCAACGAAGGTGTATCGGAGGAACAGATGCCGCGGGTGGCCATTCTGCTTTGCTCCGGGCCGATCCTGACCGCCGACAGCCCACGCCTTACCCGCACCATTCAGTACATCTTTGGGTCCGGGGTTGACCCGTGGCTGGTGATGGACACGGTGGAGATGATGGAGAAGCTGCTCGCCCAGGAGCGGGCTGTCCTGCAGGAGCTGGAGCGAATGCAACTGCGCCAGGCACTCCTGGGCAAAGGGGACGACTTCCTGACCCTCTGGGAGAACCAGGGGTAGTCCTGCAGTGCACCCGCCGGGATGTCCCCTTTTGGGTCCTGACAACGCGCCCCCGCGAGTTGTGAGTACAAGCTACCTGCGTGTACGGCCGTGGTAGGAAGGAGCCACATTGCATCCCTCTCTTTTGGATGTTCAGAGGGCGCAGGGGCCAGTGGCCCAGGTTGCCCACCGCACCCCCCTGTTCCCTTCGCGCACCTTCAGCCAGCTCTGTGAGGCACAGGTCTTCCTGAAGGCGGAGAACCTGCAGAGGACGGGCTCTTTCAAGGTCCGCGGCGCCGCCAACCGCATCGCTCGCCTCTCCCCGGCCCAGCGGCGACAGGGGGTCATTGCTGCCAGCGCAGGCAACCACGCCCAGGGGGTTGCCCTGGCCTCCCAGCAGACTGGCATCCCCTGCACCATCGTCATGCCCAAAGGCGCTTCCATAGCAAAGATGGAGGCAACCCGGAACTATAGTGCCCAGGTGGTTCTGCATGGCGAGACCTTTGACGAGGCTCAGGCCCATGCCCAGCGATTGGCCGAGGAAGGCGGCTTTACCTTCATCTCTGCCTTTGATGACCCTGAGGTCATTGCGGGGCAAGGTACTTTGGGCCTGGAGGTCTGCGAGGACTTGCCGGAGGTCGAGGCCGTGGTAGTGCCAGTGGGCGGTGGAGGGCTTATTGCTGGCGTGGCTCTGACAGTGAAGGCGCTCCGGCCCGGGGCCAGGGTGTTCGGGGTGCAGGTCGATGCCTCCCCTGCTGCTGCAATATCCTTCCGGCAGGGGCGCCAGGTGACGATGCGCGCCAAGCCCTCCATCGCCGACGGCATTGCGATCGGGCGGCCCGGAGCCCTCCCCCTGCAGCTCATGGCGCAGTATGTGGATGATGTGGTGACGGTGAGCGAGGAGGAGGTGGCGCACGCCATGCTGCTGCTCCTGGAGCGGGCAAAGCTCCTGGTGGAGGGGGCCGGTGCGGTGGGCGTGGCAGCACTTCTGGGCAAGCGCATCCCATGTCTGGGGCAGAAGGTGGCCGTCGTACTCAGCGGGGGCAACGTGGACCCCAACCTTTTGGCCCACGTGCTGGAGCACGGCCGTGCCCACGCAGGGCGATACCTGGTGCTGTGGGTAGTGCTGCCGGACCTGCCTGGGCAGTTGGCGCTGCTGGCGGAGGCCATCTCCAGAGCTGAGGCGAATGTTATTGACGTGGCTCACCGTCGCAGGGGCATCCATATAGGGATGGACCAGGTGCAGGTGGAGATCACGGTGGAGACGCGAGACGCCGCCCATGCCGCTCAGGTCGCTGCCTCCCTGGGGGAGAGCGGCTACCTTGCCCAGGAGCCGCCAGCCCCGCTGTACCCTGGCAGCATCCTGCACTTCGTGGCCCGCGAGGCCTTGGCTCGCGATTCCTGAAGGGGGTGCGCCTCCCTCGTAGGGAACCCGGAAGGCCTTTCCCAGGCGGGCCGTGCAGGCTACACGGGGGCGGGGGACTCAGGCAGCGTCATGTCCTTGCCACCCCTTGACCTGTGAAAGGCGGGGTGTTCTAATCAGAGCGTCGTTCCGCAAGGGGGCAAGGGCTCAAAGGCGCCCGCTGCGGCTGGGGAACGCTGGCGCGTCTGATTTCCCATCCCGGTCCCTGGGGGCTGCGCCGGGCGAAGCTCAGCTATCGCCAAGGGGAATGCCGTGAAGGTCATGCTCCAACTCCTCCGCCAGGAACTGAAGGACATCCCCGAGCTGGCCCAGCGGGCGGAGGCCCTGGGCTACGACGGCATCCTCTTCGGTGAGCTCACCCTGGACCCGTTTCTGGCGGCTGCGCTGGGGGCCCAGGCCACCCGGCGCATCGCACTGGCCACGGGAGCGGCCATCGCCTTTCCCAGGAGCCCCATGGTCACCGCCAACCTTGCCTGGCATCTCCAGGCCCTCTCCGGCGGGCGCTTCCAGCTCGGCCTCGCCACGCAGGTCAAGGGCCACAGCGAGCGACGTTTCAGCGTGCCCTGGGCTCCCCCGGCGCAGCGCCTGCGGGAGTACATTCTGGCCCTGCGGGCCATCTGGGATACCTGGCAGAACGGCAGTCGGTTGAACTTCCAGGGCAAGCACTACACCTTCACGTTGATGACCCCGGAGTTCAACCCGGGCCCCATTGCCCACCCACGCATTCCCATCTACATCGGCGCTGTGAACCCCTACATGGCCCGCCTGGCTGGAGAGGTGGCTGACGGGATCCTGCTCCTCTCCTTCACCAGCCGCAGGTACATCCAGGAGGTGACGCTGCCCAATCTGGAGGTGGGCTTGCAGAGGTCGGGGCGCTCCCTCAAGGACATCGAGATCATTGCCGGGGGCAACCTCACCTACCTTGCGGCGGATGGCGAGGACATGGCGGAGCAGGTGAGGGAGGCCCGGCGGTTCGTCTCCTTCTACGCCTCCACCCGCACCTACAAGGCCGTCATGGATGTTCACGGGTGGGGCGACGTGTGCCTGCAACTGCACGAGCTCTCGGCGAAGGGCCGGTGGGCGGAGATGCCCGGCCTTATTACCGACGAGATGCTGCACACCTTTGCGGTGGTGGGGACCTGTGGGGACATGGCGGAGAGGCTCAAGGCCCGGTTTGGCCCGTGGGCAACGCGTGTCACCGTCCCGCTGCCGTCGAGGTCACAGGAGGGCCGATTCCTGGGGGTCGTGCAGGCACTGCAGGCGGGCTAGGGAGAGGGCACGGCCATCAGGAAGGGCCAGGCGGGACCCGTCTTCACCCAGCGGGTTATTCTGAGGGAAGCGAGGAGTCTCGCCCGGTGAGAGACCCTTCGCGGACGTTGCACTGAGCCCTTCGTCAAGCTCAGGGGAGGCTTTGCCGAAGAGCTCAGTGCAAGGCGAGGTGAGGCACATGGTTGAGAAAGGGATCGGCTTGGCCCTGGGAAGCCGTTACCTCTACACCGATGAGGAGATCGTCAAGCTGGCCCAGCGGGTGGAGGCCCTTGGCTATTCGGCAATCTTCGCGGGGGAGTCCTGGGCCCGTGACCCCTTCACGGTGTTGACCATGATTGCTTGCCACACGCGCCGGATCCACGTGGGGACGGGCATCGTCACGGTCTACAGCCGCTCCCCGGCGGCGCTGGCTATGACGGCGGCCTCCCTGGACTCCATCTCCCGCGGCAGGGTGATCCTGGGGCTGGGCACGAGCGGCCCCGTGGTCATCGAAGGGTGGCACGGCATCCCCTACGGCAAGCCCCTGCGGCGCACGCGGGAGTACATTGACATCATCCGCCTGGCCCTCAGCGGGGGCCGGGTCAACTACCAGGGGGAGTACTTCAAGGTCCAACGGTTCCAGATGGCCTTTGTGGGGCCCAGCAAGGAGCGGGTGCCCATCTGGCTGGCGGCCATCGGCCAGCGGAACCTGGCCCTCACCGGGGAGCTCTGTGATGGCTGGTATCCCGCTTACCTGGACCTCCAGCATCTGCCCGCCATGTGGGAGCAGGTGGCGGAGGGCGCGCGACGGGCAGGTCGGGACCCGCAGGCCATCACCGTCGCACCTTCGGTCATGACCTGTGTGACGCCATCGGTGGAGGAGGCCAGGAAACTGATGCGGGGCCACCTGGCATACTACCTGGGAGGCATGGGGACGTACTACAGCGACCTGATGGCTCGCTACGGGTTTGTGGAGGAGATGGCGCGCATTCGAGAGGCGTGGGCCAAGGGGGAGCGGGAGAAGGCTGCCTCCGCCGTCACGGAGGAGATCCTGGACCGCATTACAATCTCCGGGGACGAGAGCACAGCTCGTCGCCTGTTGCAAAGGTACTATGACGCCGGCGCCCACATGCCGGTCCTCACCTTCCCCCACGGCGCCACCTGGGAGATGATCTACGGGACGCTGGAGGCGCTGGCCCCCAGGGCCTGAGACACCCCCCAGGATCTCTTAACAGGGTGATGAAAAACCCTTTTCGACCATCTCCCTGCCCCCTTTCCTTCGCCAGGCTCAGG
>JACQUN010000050.1 GCA_016210285.1 Chloroflexota bacterium | reverse complement strand
TCTCTGCTCGGCTCTATATTAGCCCCGGTCACCGGGAGAGGGTTGTGCGTCTTGCCGCTTAGGTACCTCGATGATATGGCACAGCTATTCATGCGGCTCACTAGCAGGCTGCGGAAAAACCCTGTCCTGTAATTCGTCTGAAACACATCTGGAGTAGCATGGGGCCAAGACGACTCGGGAGGTGGACCCATGCGCGGACGGCGAGAGCCCCAGGTGACGATGCTGGCTTTTGTGGACCTGGAGGCTTGAGTGCCACCCGACCACCCGCTGCGCACCATCAAGGCGCTGGCCGACCAAGCCCTGGAGCGGCTGTCGCCCGAGGTGGACCGGATGTACGCCGAGGTGGGGCGGCCCTCCATCCCGCCGGAGCGGCTGCTGAATGCCTCCGTGTTGATCTCCCTGTACTCGGTGCGAAGTGAGCGGGCCTTCTGCGAGGAGTTGGAGTACCATCTCCTGTTCCGCTGGTTCGTGGACATGAACCTCATGGAGCCCAGCTTCGATCCCACCACCTTCACCAAGAATCGGGAACGGCTGCTGAAGCATCGGGCAGGCCAGCAGCTCTTCGATGAAGTGCTGGCCGAGGCCCATGGACGGGGTCTGCTGTCGGACGAGCACTTCACCGTGGATGGGACCCTGATCGAGGCGGCGGCCAGCCTCAAGAGCTTCAGGGGACGAGACGGGAAGCCGCCCCCGACGGACGGGGACGCGGGCAACCCCTCGGTGGACTTCCACGGGGAGCGCCGCAGCAACGCCACGCACCAGAGCACCACCGACCCAGAGGCCCGCCTGTTCCGGAAGGGGCAAGGGAAGGAGGCGAAGCTGGTCTTCCTGGCCCATGCCCTCATGGAGAACCGCCATGGCATCCTGGCCGACTTCCAGGTGAGCCAGGCTACGGGCACAGCGGAGCGGGACATGGTGCCGGTGCTGCTGGAGGAGGCCCGTGAGCGGCGGTTCCGCCCCAGGACCGTGGGCGGGGACAAGAACTACGACACCCAGGAGTGTGTCGCGGCGATGCGACACCGAGGCATCACGCCCCATGTGGCCCAGAACACCAGCAGCAGGTCCAGCGCCATCGACGGCCGGACCACCCGGCATCCGGGATACGCCCTCAGCCAGCGGGTACGGAAACGGGTAGAGGAGATCTTCGGGTGGATGAAGACGGTCGGCGGGTTCCGGCGGACCCGGTATCGAGGGCTGGACCGCACCGGCCTGGCGGGATACTTGGTGGCGACAGCCTACAACCTGGTGCGGATAGCCAAGCTGCTGCTGCGACCCCCGGAGCAGGCGTCGGAAGCCCAGACCGCCTGACCAGCCCAGGGCCCACTGTGCCCGGCAGGCCCCGGAAAGGGCCCGCTGAGGTGGCCACCGGCTCATACAACCCCGCTGAAGCACCCTTCACCGCTCCTTGGAGAGGCCAGACCTCGGCTGTCGACCCTCATCATGACCCATCCCGGGCCTCAGACCCCATTCTTCCGTAGCCTGCTAGTGATTACTGTTGTGAAAACACTCTGGGGAGCTTGCGGGGCAGCTTGACACTCGGAGGATGGTGTGCCATCAGAGGGCGTCCAGTGTTACCTTCGAGGATAAGGGCCAGCACGGCGGGAAGGAGGATCCCTGCAGCAAGGATACCATTGGCGTTGGCGTGGTGGGTACGGGGTTCGGAGTCCGGGTCCAGCTTCCCGTCTGGCAGAGAACGCCTGGGGCACGGGTTGTCGCCGTATACAGCCACGACGAGAAACGGGCGAGACAGGTGGCCGAACGGTTCAGCCTCCCCTATGCAACGACGTACCCGCGGGAGTTGGCCGCCCTCCCGGAGGTAGACTTGGTGAGCATCGTCACAACTCCACATCTGCACTACGATGGAGTCATGGCTGCCCTGACCGAGGGGAAGCACGTTCTCTGTGAGAAGCCCTTCGCCCTCAGCGCCGCCCAGGCGAAGGAGATGCTAGGTTCTGTTGACATTGTCAGCGTAACCAGGTGCGGGTGCTGACGAAGTGGAGGAAACCGAGGTAGGTGTGAGCCAGCTTATCGTACCGGGAGAAGATGCGCCGGTAGTGCTTGATCTTGTTGATGAAGCACTCCGCCAGGTGGCGCTCTTTATACCGATGGGCATCGTACTGCCGGGGTGTCTTCCGGTTGGATCGGGGTGGGATAACCGGGACCGCACCACGCTCCTGAATTACCTGGACGCAGGCGTCGGCGTCATACCCTTTGTCGGCAATCACATACCCTATGAGGGTGGGCGGAAGCAGTGCCTCAGCCTGGGTGAGGTCATGGGCTTGGCCTGCGGTGAGCTGGAACTGGAGCGGGTTGCCCAGACCGTCCACACTCATATGGATTTTGCTGCTGAACCCACCCCGGCTCCGGCCCAGCCCGTGGGCCGCTTGGCCCCCCTTTTGTGCGTCGCGCCCGCTGCAGAGGGATGGGCCCGGACAATGGTGCTGTCCAAAAGGAGGTGTTCCATGTCGGGATCCTGGGCAAAGGCCTCGTGCATCCCCTTCCAGACCCCTTGCTCACACCAGCGGAGGAAGCGTTTATCGATGGTGTTCCACTTGCCGTAGGGTGCAGGGAGCGCCCGCCACTGGGTGCCCGTCCGGTGCGCAAAAAGCGGAGAATCTGGAGCCATTGGTCGGAGGGAAACCCTTCCGTATCCATGCCTCCATTCTAAACCGAATCCTAAACCGTGCCCAAAATATCAACAGAACCTAGACGCGGCCCGGGCCAGGGGCGTGCTCCATTTCACCAACTTCGAGTTCCGCTCCCGACCATGGTTGCCGCGCGCCGCATGGTGCAGGAAGGATAAAATCCTTAGGTCGAATTCCTCCCACATGGATGGAACCCCGCGCAGGAGGGTGCTCCCTCCGCCTAGGCCATCGGCGGGAGGGCGGCCAGGAACTCCTCGAAGCTCGCCACCCGGCATACCTGGCATACCTGGGGAAACACCCGGTCCTTCAGCACCTCGTCCACCTCTGGGTCCCGGTCCTCGCAGCAATCGCCTAGGACCACCACGTCGAAGAAGCGGTTGGTCCCATCGGTCACCAGGTTCTTGACGGAGCCGCTGGTGGAAATCCCCGTGACCACCAGAGTGCGGATGTCCCTTCCCCGGAGGGCCTGCTCCAGGGGCGTCCCGACCAGAGGCCCGGAGCATTGGCTCATGAGGGCCAGCTCCCCGGCTCTGGGCGCCACCCTGGGGTGAAACTCGGCACCGGGCGTGCCTAGCACGCCTGCGCCGCGTGCCCGGAGGGTCAGCTCGTGGTGGTTGGAGAGAGGACCGATAACCCCGAAGCCCGGTGGAAAAGCGACGCCGACATGGATGACCTCCATGCCGGCCCGGCGGGCGGCCTCCTGGGCGGCGGCGATGCGGTCGAGGACCCGGCTGCCCTCTCGCAGCACCCCGGCCGCCCAGGCATTTTGGCAATAGAGCGTCAGCAGTGCGCTCCGCTTGACCTCCAAGTCCATGAGACTCTCCTTGCCTGCGCGTTGCTGGGCCAGCCCCGCCGTTCCTGGCCCGGCGGGCCTGCGGTGGCCGACACTCCTAAGCCGCCAGCGCGGCGCACACCTCAGCCGCGGTGGCGATCTGGGACTGGTGCTTGAGGACTTTGCTCATGAGCACCCGGTGCACCTGCGGGTCTTGGTCCTGGCAGCAGTCCGAAATGAGGATGACGTTGAAGAAGCGGTTGTTGCCGTCAGTGCCGATGTTTCGCACTGCGGCGCTCGTGGGGATGCCCGCCACCAGGAGATAGTGGGCGTCCAGGCGACGCAGGACCTGCTCCAGATCCGTGCCCACAAAGGGGCCTTCGTGCTGCTTGGTGAGCACCGTTTCCCCCGGGAGGGGCGCCACCCCGGGATGGACCTCAGCCCCGGGGCTGCCCTCCCGGGCCCACCCGCGCTCCACCAGACGCCGCTGGTACTGGGTTAGGGGTAGCCGTCTCTCCAGGTACTCGCTGCGCAGGGCTGTCCTGATGTGGATCAGGCGAACTCGGGCCCTTCGGGCGGCCGTCTGCACCCGTGCCACCCGCTCCAGCAGAGCCGCGTCGCCGTACAGCTCCACCCACTC
>JACQUN010000045.1 GCA_016210285.1 Chloroflexota bacterium | reverse complement strand
GAGGAAGGTGGTGTAGGTTTCGGGGTTGACTATCTGTTTCTCGGCCAGGAGCTCCCGCAGGCTCTTGTTCTGCTTACGGGCCTCGGCGAGCGCCTGGGTAAGCTGTTCCTCAGAGAGGAACCCCCCCTCCACCAGCATCTTCCCGATCTGCTGCTCGGGCCGCCCTACCCGCTCTCGCTCTTGCATCTTCCTTCCACCCTTGGCCCTGCTAGACGATCCAGACCGACATGTGGCAGCGCGTCTGGAGTAATCCTTCTACTAGAGATAACGATGGTGCCTGACAAAAGTTCCCTCGCAGGTCGACGCCCTGCCCCGCGGGAGACCATCCGCTCCATGCCTTACCGAAACTAAGAAAGCGACAGGCACTCCGAATATATCTTATACCGATGGTTGCGTTTTGTCAAGCAGCACGCCTGACATCCAGGGTTTTTTAGTTGTCACCCTGAGCGAAGCGAAGGGTCTCCCTCTTCCACGAGATTCTTCGGTCGCGGAGTTTACCCTGAGTGAACCGAACGGGCTCCCTCAAGAATGACAAGGACGACACTGCCAGCAGAACTAAAAGACCCTGCCTGACATCGGGGGTTGGAGCACCGAGGCAAGGACCTAATGGCATCCATCGCCGGGGCGCACTCTCCCTTCCCTCAACCTGCGCCGAAGAGGGCCAGGTAGCGCCGCAGGATAGGCTCACCCCAGAGCATGCTGGTCACGGCCCCGAACGCCATGAGCGGGCCGTAGGGGATAGAGTCGCCAAGGCGGCGTCGCCGGAGGGCCAGAAGCAGGACGGCTACAACCCCACCCGTAGCAAAGGTAACCAGCAGGGCCGCCAGGGTGAGCCGAGGGCCCAGCATGGCGCCCAGGAGGATTGCCAGCTTGAAGTCGCCAATCCCCATGGTCTCCTGCCCGGCAGGGTAGCCCCGAAGCCTCAGGTACACGAAGGCCACCGCCCAGACAAGGAGGAAGAGCCCGAAGGCCAGGCCAGAACCCTCCAGGGCCCTCAGGTAGGCGCCCCACAGCCCGGTTCCGTGGCCTGGCGGCCCCAGGGGAGCCAGGGCGAGCACCACCGGGAGGGCGGGGTACACCACCCGGTTGAGGATAAGGGTGTGCTCCAGGTCGATGAAAAACACCACGATGAGCACGGCAACGTAGCCCATAGCAACAACCCCTTGAGGGGTCACACCGTAGTGCAGGGCGAGGAGGGTGAAGGCGACGCCAGTCAGCGCCTCCACCAGAGGGACCCGCCAGGGGATAGAAGCGCCACAGTGCCTGCAATGCCCTCGAAGCCAGAGGTAGCTCGCGAGGGGCACCAGGTCCCGGCCTGCCAGGGGATGGTTGCAGGTGGCGCAGTGGGAGGCGGGAAAGACAATGGACTGGCCCAAGGGGAGTCGGTCTATGCAGACGTTCAGGAAACTCCCGACGTTGAGCCCAAAGAGGCCCATCAAGAACGCCCAGCCAGCCAATGGCATCTGGATCGTCAGCCCTGCTCCACCTTCTCCAGGATGGCCCCCCCATTATCGCACAGGTTGGCGCTGACCCGTCCTGCCCCCTTCTCTGAAAAGCGCGATGGCCAGACGATCTGTCCTCAATGTAGAGGGCGCCACAGGGAGGCGGCCGCGCACCGCGCCCTTGACATTCCGTTGGGGCTCCACTAGACTTCCACTCATTTCCGTGGCCCGCGTCCCCTGAGGGGCACAGTAACCCACGAGATGGTTATCTTTGTGGTGTTCAGGGCCCTTCGGCTTCTCTGGGGGACAGTGATCCCCAGGGTATGCTAAACTGCTAGGCAGTTGGCCGAGAGGCGGGGCGAAAGTCTGAGGATCAAAAGGAGGAGGGATGACCCGCGGATCTATCTATGGTGGCCTGCTAGTTGCCTTGGCGCTGCTCTTCGTGGCAATGGCTTGCGGAGGGGGTAGCAATCCTTCACCAACCCCACGCCGTCCGACGACGCCAGTGCCTGCGGCAGAGCTGACCCCACGGTCCGTGACGACGAACCCCGCTGCGTCCGAGGGGGGTGACCCTCTCGTTGCGGAGGGACGGAGGATCTTCACCACGGGGACGACCCCCAAGTGCGCCGACTGCCACATCATCCAGGGGGTCACTTCCCCCCCAGCGGGTCTGGCTCCCGAGCTCACGCATGTCGCAACAAACGCGGCCACACGGAAACCGGGGTTGACAGCGGAACAGTACATCCGGGAGTCCATTCAGAACCCGCTCGCCTTTGTGGTGCAGGGCTTCCCGCCCATCATGCCCCCCGACCTCGCAGCCAAACTGACCAAGGCTCAACTGGACGCCCTGGTGGCTTTCCTGCTGAGCCAAAAGTAGCTGCTCCCGGCCAGAGGGCTACGCCAACCCCCAGAGCCGGGTGTTTGACCCGGCAATGCTGCTTGCCAATATGAGAAGGGGCCTGGACGACCGCGTCTCCAGGCCCCTTGTGCTCTGTGGTCTTCCAGGCGCAGAACACCCGCGGCCCCCGTTGGAGGCGTCGCCGCCGAGGCCTCCCTGGCCTCCCCTGCTCTGGTCCTTCCATTCCTGTGAGGCGTAGGGTCAGACGGAGTTCGGGGGCTTTCCAGCAAGAGAGGAGGCAGATGCCACAGCATCTGCCTCCTCCTACGTCCGTTGGTCAGAGCGGGGTAGGCTTCCGCGGGTTAGGCCTTTGTCCTGCGGCCGGAGCGGAGCAGGTAGAAGCCACCACCTACTACCAGGAGCATTCCCACACCTATAAGGCCCAGGATCAACCCGGAGCCGGGGGCGTAGTCGCCGGTCACCGGCGGTCTGGGAGTGGGGGTAGGCGTAGGCGCGGCTGGCCTGGGGGTCGGGGTGGGCGTCGGAGGTGTCACAGGCGTGGGCGTTGCCAGAGGCTGCGCAACCGTGATGGCGAAGGTGCTCAGCGTGGTCTGGAAGCTGCTGAGTGCCATGTCCACGACATCGCGGGTGGCGGATACATCTACCCACCGCTTGGAGGAGGTGTCATAGATAGAGAGGAAGATGCTGTCCGCCTTCTTGCCCAGGGCCGCGTCCAGGTCAGCCTGGGTGTACTTCACCCTGAGCTCAGCAAGGGCTTTGAATTTGAAGTCGGTTTGGACGGTCGTCCCCTGGACCACCTCCAGCGTGAAGGTCTGGGAGCCCAGCGCCCTCCCCGCGGGAGGGGCTGCCAGGGCCGCAGCCTGCGCTGCTGTCAGGGCGGTGTAGCGCAGGGAGACAGAGGCTGTCAGCGCCCCATCTGGGACGCGGACCGTGACATTCTTGGCGGCAAAATCCGCAATGCCACCGGAGACGGCCACCGCCTTCTCCTCCGGCTGCTGGGCCAGGGGTGCCGCCCACACCTGGGACCAGGTGGACGCCAGGAGGGAAACGACAATGACAAGGGTAAGGATTCCTGCCAGGGTGGCTCTCTCTTTCAGACCAGCGAGTCGAAACACCGCTGTCCTCCTTTCCTGGATCGAATCACCTTGCTCATGGACGCTGCAACCCCGCCTTCCCTGACGGCAGGGCCATCACACCGTCCTTGCTGCCTAGATCTGCCCAACACGCACCGCAGGAGGGTGCGAGCCCACACGCCTTCCGCGGGCTTGCGCCATCGCCGCGTGCTGCCGGGCTGGCATAGACCAGCCCACGCAACCACGTTGGGGCTCCGAAAAACACCGTTAGGAAATATAACGGAAAACAGGTGGGAAGTCAACCCTTTCCTGGGACGACATTCCCCCACTTCGGTGATGCCGAGTGCCCACCGCTCCACAAGACTGATAACGCTTTCCCAGCCCGGTTTGTTCCCAAGGCTCCTATCCTGGGAGATTGCACAGAGTACCTGGTTCCGGCGACGTGGAATCCCCCAGAGCACAGGGATAGGTGAGGCTTTCCTGGGCCAGGTGTGCCACGGAGCTGGACCGCTGGTCAAAGCCGAGGGAACCGTCCCGTGCAAACTGCTGCTTGCGGAGATGAGAGGAGACAGGGGCGCTGGCGTCCCCTGTCTCCTCTCCCTTGGGTCCGGAGTGACCAGGAGTCCTTACTTCTTCTTCTTGCAGGCCTCCAGGGCCAGCACCAGCACCACCAGGAGCCAGAAGGGCATGGTCCGCTTCAGGGTCTCCACCCGGAACAGGGTCCTGTAGGACAGGTTCTCCAGGTGCTTCCGCATGGTTCAGTCCCTCCTTCTCTAATACTGCTTCTTGCAGGCCATCAGCACGATGACCAATGCTACTAGAAGCTACAATGGTAGGGTCCGCTTGAGCGTTTCCGCCCGGGAGAGCGCTTGCTGAGTCAGGTGCTCCATTCTTTGCCGCATCTCTTCTCCCCCTTTCTCTGGCGTGGTTACTCAGAGCCCCCCTGGCGCGCCTCCCGATGCCCCTGGGCCTCCAGGAGTTCCCTGCTGAGGCTCTTGATCGCCTTGAGGAAAGCTGCCTGCTCCTCATCAGAAAGGCCCTGCAAAGCGGGTTCCACCAGCCGGCTCTCCTCCTCCTGCATGGCCTGGGCAAGGCGCTCTCCCGAAGGGGTGAGGGAGACGATCCACCGGCGGCGATCCTGCTGGTCCTGGCGTCGCTCCACCACACCCTCGGCGGCCAGGAAGTCCACAAGGCCCGTCAGGGCGCTCTTCGGGATGGAAAGGAGCTGATGCAACTCCTTGAACGACACCGGCCCCTTGGTCGCCAGGACGCCCAGGGCCAGGAGCCCACGCAGGCTCAGGTCATGATGCGTGGCTATGCTCAGCTTCAGAACAGTCAAGTAGGTGACGAGGGTGGAGACGAAGCCTGCAGGCACATGCACCATAGCATATACTCCGATTTGTTCATCTGCTGAACAGTTCGCGTCCAATATTATCACGCCTTTGAACTGTTTGTCAAGCCCCCTGTTCCTCTTGATTCCCCCCTGGCACAAAGGCATAATGGGGGACGCACCAAGGGGATGCCACCCTTGCTGGCGGCGGCGTGGCGAGAGGAGGATACCTATGCCGGAGTTGAGAGACGGCCTCACGGAACGCCTGGCGGAGCATGCCCTGGCCATGACGTATGAGCAGCTTCCGCCGGCGGTGCTGGAGCGCACCAAACAGCTCTTCCTGGACTTCCTGGGAGTGGCCCTGGGCGCGGCGGGCAGCGCCGACTCCAGTGGGGCCTTCGAGGCGGGGGTGCGCGAGTTGGCCCGCGGCCAGCCCGGCCGGTGCACCGTGGTGGGCAGCCAGAAGCTCTACCCGCCCCACTTTGCCGCCCTGCTCAACGGGGCCTACGCTCATAGCATGGACTTCGATGATACCCATCGGGAGGCGATTCTGCACCCGGGGGCGCCGGTCTTCCCCACCCTCCTCGCCCTGGGGGAGGTGTCGGGCGCCTCCGGCAAGGAGTTCCTGGCGGCTGCGGTGGCTGGCTACGATGTCGCCTGCAAGATCGGCAAGGCCCACGGGGCAGGGGTGCACAACCGTGGCTTCCACCCCACGGCGACCACGGGTATCTTCGGCGCCACCGCCGGGGGGGCCAGGCTTCTGGGATTGAATCGGGAGGCGCTGCTGAACGCCCTGGGCCTCAATGGCAGCCAGGCGGCGGGTTCCCTGCGCTTCCTGGAGACCGGCTCCTGGAACAAGCGGCTCCACGTCGGCCTGGCGTCCCACAACGCCATCTACGCCTTGACCTTCGCGCGCCACGGGATCCTGGGTGCTGCGCAGCCCCTGGAGGGGCGCTATGGCTACTTCACTGCCTACTCCCAGGAGTCGTGCGACCTCAGCAAGGCTGTGTCCGGCTTGGGCAGTGAGTTTGAGGTGATGAACACCGCGGTGAAGCCGTACCCCTCCTGCCGCTATAACCACGGCGTCATTGACGCAGTCCTGGCCCTGCTGCAGGAGCACGAGCTCGTACCCCAGGAGATCGCCAGGATGGATGTTGCGCTCAACCAGATCGGTATGGACATCGTGGGCTACCCTGAGCCGGTGAAGCGGAACCCCCAGAACATCGTGGACGGGCAGTTCAGCGTCTATTTCGCTGCTGCCGCAGCCGCCGTGGAGCGGGAGTTCACCTGGAAGACCTATGCCCGGCTCCAGGACCCGGAGACCCGGGACCTCATCCAGCGGGTCAGTGCCAGCGTGGACAAGACAGTCCCCGGCTTGGGTGCTCGCGTCACTGTGGCGACACGCAGCGGCGGGCGCTTTGCCAAGGACGTGCCCCTGGCCAAGGGAGAGCCGGAGACCTTCCTGACCTGGCAGGAGTTGCACACCAAGTTCCGCGGCCTGGCCTCCGAGGTGCTGGCTGACCCCCAGGTGGACCGAGTAGCGGACAGGGTCATGAGCCTGGAGCGGCTGGAGAACCTGAACGAGCTGACCCGCCAACTGAGGCCGTAGGCGGAGGGTTGCTCCCAATACGGCGCCAGCTCGCAAGAGCCTCCCAGGGAGCATGGCCGTTTCCCGTGAGCACGTCGAAGGGCGAGGGGGTTCCAGTCCCGCTCATGGTAAGCCTGCCGAATCATGAGGGGGGCATCGCATCTCCATGCGGAGCTAGTGGCCTGAGTTGTTAATTCGTTGAATAAATGCAGCGACTGTTGGATGGCCCCGTTCATGGTCCGACAAGCTCACCACGAACGGAGAACCCTAATCCGCTCGCCCTGAGCCTGTCGAAGGGCGGCTGGGAATATACATGTTTCTTCTGACTCAGGACACTTGAACGTGAACAGCTCATCAT
>JACQUN010000004.1 GCA_016210285.1 Chloroflexota bacterium | reverse complement strand
TCTCCATGCTGGTCATGCCGCCGAACCAGTTGCGTGCATACACGCCTTCCTTGATGTCGGCGATCATCTCCTGGCAAGTGACGTCCCCCGGCTCGATGAAGGTGTTGGTCATGCGGACAATGGGGGGGAAGTGGTGGCTGATGGCGCGGGCGTTCCCCGTAGGTTTTTCCCCCATTCTCCCCGCTGTCTCCCGCGAGTGCAAGCGCCCGACCAGCACCCCTTCCCGGATGAGGTGGGTTCTGGTCGCTGGCACGCCTTCGTCATCGTATTGGTAGCTACCTCTCAGCCCGGGGATGGCGCCGCCGTCCACCACGTTCAGGTGCGGCCCGCCGAAGCGCCTTCCCAGCTTCATGAGCTCCCGGAGCCGTTCGTTCTCATAGACGTGGTCGGCCTCAGAGAGGTGGCCAAAGGCCTCGTGGATGAAGACGCCGGCCAGGACGGGGTCCAGGACCACCGTGTACTCACCGCCCTGGATGCGCGGTGCCTTGAGCATGTCCACGGCGCGCTGGGCCAGGGCGTGTACCTCATCCGCCAGATGCTCCACAAGGGAGAAGTCCCCCAGGCTGCCCATGCTTATGCTCGCCTGCTGCACGTCTCCCCCGTCTCTCGCCGTGGCAGCCACTCGGATGGTCAGGTCAACCCGCTCCTGCGAAATGTAGCTCCCCGCGGCGGTAGCAAGGTACACCTTTCGGTAGCTATCGCCGTAGGAGATGGAGGAGGTCTGGATCCCGGGGGTGCTCCAGACAAGGTCGAGGTAACGGTCCAGCAGGGCCTTCTTCTGGCCCAGGGAGACATGGCGGGGGTCCTTTCGGATGAATGGGGGCACCGTATCCAACACAGGATCCGCCGGGGCAAGCTGGGTCTTCTCAGATCCCACCAGGCGGGCCTGCTGGCAGGCCAGGGAGACCTTCTTCCGAAGGTCCTTCAGGTCGTTGAAGGAGACAAAGCCCCAGCCGCCTCGGCTTGCGGCACGGATACACCCTCCTATGCCTGTGGTCCGTCCGACCTCTTCCAACTCCCGGCCCCGGTAGAGGAGGTGGGTGAACTCAGTCTCTTCGATGCGTATTTCCAGGTGGTCTGCCTCTTGGCCCTTCAGGGCGGCTTCCATGAGGTCGCGCATTACTCTCCTGTATCCTGCCTGCATCCTGTTGGGACGTGAAGTCCATTATAGCAGCCGTCGGTGTGGACTGCTACAACTCTGTGGCAAAGCCAGGGTCTTTCGGTTGTCCAGAGCCTCTACGGGCTCTGCCTCCCCGTTATTCTGAGGGAGCCTGCCGCAGACTCAGCATGACAACGACGACACTGCCAGCAGAACTAAAAGACCCTGGTAGCAAAGCCCTTGAGCTTGACACCCCTTTGTGCCTTTGGTAACATAACCAGCTACAGGTCGGCCCGTGTGGCGGCCCTGGGTTTCTGTCCCCACTGGCCAGGGGCCGTCCAGCCCGCTTGCACCCCCCACGGAGGTGGAGTGTCTTGGCTTTCGTATCCGCCCTGCGCTGTCGGGAGTGTGGCCGGGAGTATCCCACCCAGGCCCTGAACGTCTGCGACTTCTGTTTCGGCCCCCTGGAAGTCGTCTATGACTACGCGGCCATCGGCAAGGTGATCAGCCGTGAGCGAATCGCCAGGGGCCCCCTGACCATGTGGCGCTACCAGGACCTCCTTCCGGTGGATGGCGAGGGCGCTACAGACCTCCATACCGGGTTCACCCCGTTCTTCCGTGCGCAGAACCTGGGCCGCCTCTTGGGGCTGGACCACCTCTACATCAAGAACGATGCCGTGAACCCATCCTACTCCTTCAAGGATCGGGTGGTCTCCGTCGCCACGACCAAGGCCCAGGAGTTCGGATTTGACACCCTGGCCTGCGCCTCCACGGGCAACCTTGCCGGGAGCGTGGCTGCCCACGCCGCCAAGGCCAGGATGAAGTCCTTCATCTTCATCCCCGCCGACCTGGAGCAGGGCAAGGTGGTGGGCGCAGCCATCTATGGCCCAACCCTCGTGGCGGTCAGGGGCAGCTACGACGAGGTGAACCGGCTGTGTAGCGAGCTTGCCGACACCTATCACTGGGCCTTCGTGAACATCAACATGCGACCCTACTACGCTGAGGGGAGCAAGACCCTGGGGTTTGAGGTTGCCGAGCAACTCGGCTGGCGTGCCCCCGACCACTGCGTCGTGCCGGTGGCTTCGGGCTCCCTGTTCACCAAGATCTGGAAGGGCCTCAACGAGTTCGCCGACCTGGGGCTGATCCCTGGCCCGGTGCGCACCCGGATGCACGTGAGCCAGGCGGAGGGGTGCAGCCCCATCGTGGAGGCGTGGCAGGCCCGGCGGACCCACATTCGCCCTGTGAAGCCCAACACCATCGCCAAGTCCCTGGCCATCGGCAACCCCGCCGACGGCTTCTACGCCCTCAAGACC
>JACQUN010000044.1 GCA_016210285.1 Chloroflexota bacterium | reverse complement strand
TGAACCCCTCCATGTTCTCCGAGAAATAGGTCACCATGTCGCCTCGGTACATCTCCCCATCCACCAGGATGTCCATGCCCAGCTCCTCCTGGATGCGGATCCACCCGGCGGTGGCCTTCCGCTCCAGGGCCTGGAGCTCTTCCAGCCCCAGCTCGCCCCGGGCCACCTGGTTGCGGGCCTTGGTGAGGTAATCCGGCTTTGGGTAGCTCCCAACTGCCGTGGTCAGCAACCCTTTGGTCATCCCACGACCTCCTGAGCCTTCTTCACCCCTTCCACCATGCGCACCAGCTTGGCGTACGCCGTCTCCCGAGGCAGGAACTCCAGCCCGCAGTTTGGGTTGACGTAGAGGCGGTCGGGAGAGACCACCCTGGCAATACGGCGGATGGCCTCCACCAGGCCCTCGATGCTCTCCATCCTGGTGTTGCGAGCGTCTGCGATGCCGAACCCCAGGGCCTTGTCCCCGGGGAAGTCTTTCAGGATGTCAAAGTTGGCGCGGCCCATCACAAAGTCCAGGCCAAAGACCTGGAAGGGCAGGTGAAGGAGATCGGGGTAGAGCCCGCCGATGTCTTTGAACCAGGTGTACAGCGCCATCCGGGCCTTGAGACCCCTGGTAAGAACCGCCATCGCCTCCCGGAAGAGGGGGAAGTCCTCTTTGTGGAGGAGGATGGCTGGTTCGTCCACCTGAATGAGAGGCGCGCCAGCCTTCTCCAGCTCCCTGGCCTCCTGGTTGAGGATCTCTGCCAGCGCCAGCGACATTCCTCGAAGGTCTGGATAGGCCTGGTTGCGGGACAGGCGCGCCAGGGTGTAGGGCCCGGTGATGACCGGCTTCACGGGGCGCTGGCTGTGCTGGCGGGCGAACTGGAAGTCCCGTAGGCTGATGGGGCCCTGCCAGGCCAGCTTCCCCTCGGCAACGGGCTGGCGGAAGTAGGTGTTGGTATCGAAGTACCGGAGCAGGCCGTTGACAGAGAACCCGCCCACGCTCCGCGCGAAGTAGGTGAGGCCGTCCTCCCAGCGGACCTGACCGTCGGTGACCAGCTCGACTCCGGTTCGCGCCTGCTCCTCCATCACCTCCACCGTGACCGCATCCTCGATACGCCGCAGCTCCTCCAGGGTGATTTTGCCCACGTCGTACTGGGCGATAGCGTTGCGGAGGCTGGGGGCCCTGGTTCGAGGGCCAATCTTCGGGTAGTTCCCGACCACCGTGGTGATCAACCGTTGCTCCTTTCTGCCGAGCCTCTCTGGCATTGTAGCGGAGCTCTGCGCCATTCGCAACCGCCGCTGGGGACTGCTCCACCCCCACACCCAGGCACGGCGAGGGGCGAGATTGGATTCTTACCTTTCCTGTCACCTGCAGTACTCACACCCAGGCACGGCGAGGGGCGAGCCCTTCGCGCTCCCCGTTCACGGCATACCCGGGGCAGGCGAGGTTGCGCCAGCCTTCATTGACAGGGGCAGATGTGCTATGATACAGGGCGAGGCAGCGAGGATTCCTGTTGCTCAAGAGGAGATACTATGGCGGAGCTGGAGGAGCTGACCCAGCATATCCGCAGTTGTACAGATTGTGCCCTCTCTCATGGCCGCACCTGCGCGGTGCCGGGGGAAGGCCCCAGTAACCCGGGGGTGATGTTTATCGGCGAGGGGCCGGGATTCCACGAGGATCAGCAGGGGCGTCCTTTCGTGGGGCCAGCAGGGAGATTCCTGGAGGAGTTGCTGGCCTCGGCGGACCTGCGGCGCGAGCAGGTGTACATCACCAATGTGGTCAAGTGCCGCCCTCCCAACAACCGCGACCCTCTCCCCGGCGAGATTGAGGCCTGCCGCAAGCACCTGGAACGGCAGGTGGCACTTCTGAAACCCGGGGTCATTGTCACCCTGGGGCGCTACTCCCTGGCCTGGTTCTTCCGCACCGAGACCGTCTCCAAAGCTCATGGTAGGGTGAAGAGCTGGAATGGGACCCCTCTCCTGGCCCTCTATCACCCTGCTGCCGCCCTCCACCAGGGAGCGCTGAGGCAAACCCTTGTGGAGGACTTCAAGCGTCTCGCGGAGATGCTGGCGAAAGCCCCGGAACACCCCCAGGAGGCGCCGCCATCCGCCAAACAGTTGAGCATGTTCTAGACGCATATGGCTAAAGTGCTGCGTGTGATTCCCCTCGGTGGCCTGGGTGAGGTCGGCAAGAACATGCTGGCCCTGGAGACCGAGGGCGATATTGTGGTGATTGACGCGGGGGTGATGTTCCCCGAGGAGGAGATGCTGGGGATTGACCTGGTCATCCCCGATATCTCCTACCTGCTGAAGAACAAGGACCGGGTGCGGGCTATCCTCATCACCCACGGGCACGAAGACCACACGGGCGCTCTCCCCTACGTGCTCTCTCGACTCAATGTCCCGGTGTATGCGCCGCGCTTGGCCCACGGACTCATCCAGGTCAAGCTGAAGGAGCACCGGCGGCTCCGTGAGGCCAGGCTGCACCCGGTGGAAGCCGGACATAAGATCAAGCTGGGGCAGCTACGGGTCGAGTTCTTCCGCGTGTGCCACAGCATCCCGGATGCCATGGGCCTGGCCATCGAGACCCCCCTGGGGCTGGTGGTCCACACAGGGGACTTCAAGATTGACCACACGCCGGTGGATGGCATCCCTACGGACTTCACCAAGCTGGCTCAACTGGCCTCCCGAGGCGTTTTCCTTCTCCTCTCTGACTCGACCTACGCCGAGGTCCCGGGCTACACCCCTTCGGAACAGGTGGTTGGGGAGGCCCTGGACCGCATCGTCGGGGAGGCCCCAGGCCGGGTCATGCTGGCCACCTTCGCCTCCCTCATCTCCCGTATCCAGCAGGTGGTGAACGCAGCGGTCAAGCACCACCGAAGGGTGGCCATCGTGGGCCGCAGCATGGTAGACAACGTGGCTATGGCGACCAAGATGGGCTATCTGAAGGTGCCGGAGGGGGTCCTTTTCCCCTGGAACGAGATCAAACACCTGCCTCCGAACCAGATCGTCATCGCCACCACCGGGACGCAGGGAGAGCCAACCTCTGCCCTGGTTCGTATAGGCAACCGAGACCATCGGGATATTGAGGTCCTGCCTGGCGATACCATCATTATGTCTGCGTCTCCCATCCCGGGAAACGAGACGGTCATAAGCCGCACCATTGACAACCTTTGCCGCCAGGGTGCAAGGGTCCTGTACCATCGGAACGCCCTGGTACATGTCCACGGCCACGCCAGCCAGGAAGAGCTGAAGATGATGCTGCGGATCACCCGCCCCCGCTACTTTGTCCCCGTCCACGGGGAGTACCGCCACCTGGCCGCCCACGCAGCCCTGGCCCAGAGCCTGGGTCTCCCCGCTGAGAACGCCTTCGTGCTGGAAGATGGGGATGTGCTCGAGCTGAACGCCACCGACGGGCGTGTGGTGGAACGGGTCGCCGCCGGGCACATCTATGTGGATGGGTTGCAGCTCTGGGACATGGATAGCGTGGTCCTGCGGGACCGCCAGCGCCTCTCCAGTGATGGCGTGGTGGTGGTCATCCTGACCCTGGACCAGCACACCGGCGAGCTCCTGCGGGAGCCTGAGCTGGTGTCCAGCGGCTTTGTGGACACCGCCACCCACGGCGACCTAATGCGGAAAGGCGCGCAGGCGGTGATGCTGGCCCTGAACCACCAGAGGCAGACCCCCCTGAAGTGGGGGTACATCAGCACGAAAGTTAAGGAAACCCTCAGCGAATTCCTGTATAATGAGACCAGGAGGCGGCCCCTTATCCTGTCCGTGCCGGTGGAGGTGTAGGCGGTTCCAGCCCAAAGCCCCCTTTAGGGTTTGCGAATGTGCCTCTCGAGAGGCCTGATTCCCCTGCGAGGTAGATACGATGAAAAGCCTCAAGGTGTCCTCGAAACCTCCCCGTCAGCCAAAGGCTTCCCAAGGACGGCGGAAGCGCGCCATCAAGACTCGCCTCAAGGCCCTGGTAGCCTTTTCTTTGCTGGCGAGCTCGGGTGGCTTCGCCTTCGTCCTCTGGCCATACCTGGGCATGGGAGCAGTTGGCCTTCCTGTCTGGACAACCGCTCTCGTCGTTGCCCTCTGGGCCAGACCGCGCATGCTCCTGCGGGTGAACCTTTGGCTCGCCCTGCTCGTTTTACTACCAGGGATATCCATCATCACCGAGCTCTACCATACGGGTTGGGGTGGCAGTGTGGCCGCGGTGCTGTCGAGACCGACGCCTCTTGTGGGTGTTGCCGTGCTCCCCTTTGTGCTCTTGGGGAGCGCGTTCATCCTGGCGCCCCGGGCAACCTGGCGATGGCTGAGGGCTACCCTGAGAGCCCTTACCCGTGCCGTGAGGATCGGCTACCGGCTGGGCCGGCGAGCCTACATGGTGCTGAAGCTCGTAGCGAAGGCGTTGGTAGTCGCAGGTGGGTTCGTCTATCGCACCAGCCTTGTGGTGCTGGAGGGGTTGACGAACCTTTACCAGCGCTACCCCCTTCACTGGCTGCTCCCCGTTCTTGCCTGGAGGAGTGCTCGGCTGCCGTACCGTTTGTGGCGGCGTCTGGTTCGCGGGGAGCCGGTGCCCCTCTGGACGGATGGTGCTGGGGGGTTGCTCCCGGCCCGCTCGGGAGAGGCCCCGAAGCCCCGCCGGTCCACCCGCGCAGCGGCGGCAACCCCCGCGATGCAGGAGGTCGCGGAGGCCTCCGAGAGCGGTGAGGAGGGGATGCCAGGGCGGGGGAACCATAGCAGGAGCGTGGGAGGCTGGAAACTGCCGCCCCTCACCCTGCTGGACGATGGGGAGGAGGTGTGGGTCTCCGAGGAGGAGAACTACAAGAAGGCCCGCCTTATTGAGCAAACCCTCGGCGAGTACGGCATTGAGGTGGCGGTGGACGAAATCCGCCCCGGTCCAGTGGTCACCCAGTTCGGCCTGGTGCCGGGGTGGGTGCGGCGCTATCGAGAGGTCCGCGAGCGGGAGAAGGATGGTCGGCCCAGACTGGACCGTTTCGGTCGGCCTGTGGTAAGCCGCGTGGAGGAGAAGGTCCGCGTGAAGGTGGACAGCGTGGTGCAGCGAGAGAAGGACCTGGCCCTGGCCCTGGCAGCCTCGTCCATCCGCATCGAGGCGCCCGTGCCAGGGGAGGCCTTCATCGGGGTCGAGGTGCCCAACGACCGACCTGCGACCGTGTCCCTGCGCTCGATACTCCAGTCCGAGGCCTTTCGCTCCCTTCAGCGGAAGGGCTACCTGCCCATCGCCCTGGGCAAGGGGAGTGGCGGCGAGCCGGTGGTGGCGGACCTGACTGCTATGCCTCACATCCTTATCGCCGGTGCCACGGGCAGCGGCAAGAGCGTGTGTATCAATAGCATCATCTCCGACCTGATTGTGCAGTGCTCGCCCTTTGAGGTGCGGTTTCTCATGGTGGACCCCAAGCGGGTGGAGCTCACCCCCTACAACGGCCTCCCCCACCTCCTCACGCCGGTCGTCGTGGAGGCAGACGACACCATCCCGCTGCTCCGGGGACTCATCGGCGAGATGAAGGAGCGGTACAAGCGCCTGGAAGCGAAGGGTGTCCGAAATATCCAGACGTATAACCAGAAGGCCAAGGGCCTGATGGAGCGGATGCCGTACCTGGTGGTGGTCATTGATGAGCTGGCCGACCTGATGATGGCTGCCCCTGGGGACGTGGAGCGTGCCCTCTGCCGCCTGGCTCAGCTTGGGCGCGCCGTGGGCATTCACCTGGTGGTGGCCACCCAGCGCCCCTCCGTGGATGTCATCACTGGCCTCATCAAGGCGAACTTCCCCAGCCGTGTCAGCTTCTCCGTCTCCTCCCAGGTGGACTCCCGCACCATCCTGGATGGCGTGGGGGCGGAGAAGCTCCTGGGCCGTGGGGACATGCTCTTCCTCCCTCTCAACTACGTCAAACCCAAGCGCATGCAGGGGGTCTTCATCTCCGACGAGGAGATCCACCGCCTGGTCGAGGCCTGGAAGGGCCAGGCCGGAAACCCGGTGCCGCCTATCCCCCTGGAGAGCGCCGAAGACGCCGATGAAGGGGATGAGCTGCTGGAGCGGGCCAAGGCGCTGGCGGAGCGTTACCATCGCCTCTCGGTCTCCATGCTCCAGCGGCGGCTTGGCATCGGCTACCCCAGGGCGGCTCGGCTTCTGGATCGCCTCGAGGAGCTGGGGGTTGTCGCAGCAGGAGACCCTGGGAAGTCCCGCGAGGTGGTGGTGGGAGGGGCCGGCGGAAGAGATGACCGTGGGGACAGCATGGAGGCGTAGGCTCAATGGCACGCGGCTTGTCGGGTCTTTTGGGAGGGTTGCGAGGCAGGGGCAAGGGGGCAGGGCGCTGGAAGGCGCTGCGACAGGATCGGTGTCTGGCCTGTGGCGCACCCCTGGCGGAGGAAGCCCTCTACCTCCGCTACCGTGTCTGCCCGCAGTGCGGCTTCCACTACAGCCTCACTGCGCGGGAGCGGATTGACCTTCTGGTGGACCAGGGCACCTTCAGGGAGAAGTACCGGACCATCGCCTCCCTTGACCCCCTCTCCTTCCGTGGCAAGGTCCCCTACCGGCAGCGCCTCTTCCGAGACCAGAAGCGCACGGGCCTGACCGAGGCCGCTGTGGTGGGTCTGGGGAGCATCGGCGGTTTCAGGGCTGTCCTGTTCTTCCTGGACTTCAGCTTCATGGGCGGGAGCATGGGGTGCGTCGTTGGGGAGAAAGTGGCGCTGGCCCTGGAGTTGGCCCGCAAGAAGGGCCTCCCGCTGGTGGCGGTGGTGACCAGCGGGGGAGCGAGAATCCAGGAGGGGGTCCTCTCGGTGATGCAGATGGCCAAGGTCTCCGTGGCTGCCCACCGGCTCCACCAGGAAGGGGTGCCTTTCCTGTGCGTGCTGGGGAACCCCACCACCGGGCAGGTCTTCGCCAGCTTCGCCAACATGGCTGACGTGCTGCTGGCAGAGCCCGGGGCTCTGGTGGGGCTTGCCCCGTTGCGGGCCCTCCAGCAAGCTGTGGCTCAGCGCCTCCCCCAGGAGGCGCACACCGCAAAGGCCCAGTTCACCCACGGAATGCTGGACCTGGTGGTGGAGCGGGAGAGCCTTGGGCCGACCCTGGCCACTCTCCTGACTCTTCTTGCCACTCCCCGCGCCCAGATCACGAAACCGAAGGGGAGGGATGGCAAAGCGAAGGGGGCTCTGGGGGCCTGGGACTCGGTGGAGCTAGCCCGCCATGCTCAGCGTCTCTCGGCGCGTGACTTTATCCAGTCCATCCTCACACCGTTTGTGGAGCTCCATGGAGACCGCGTAGGCGATGATGACCCGGCGATGGTGTGCGGTTTCGGCGCTATCCAGGGACATCCAGTGGCGGTCATCGGGCAGCAGCGCACGGACCAGAGCCAGAACGGCGCACCTGGGGGTGAGGGGAGCGGTCCCGCCGGCTTCCGCAAGGCTCAGCGCCTGATGGGGCTGGCCGCCAAGTTCCGCCTGCCCGTGGTCACCCTTCTGGACACCCCTGGGCCTCTCCAGAGCCCAGAGGCAGAGGAGAGTGGCCTCGGCCACGCCCTGGCGACGACGATGTTGCAGATGGCGGGGCTGCCTGTCCCAACGGTCGCCGCCATCATCGGCGAGGGCGGGAGCGAGGCGGCCCTGGCCCTGGGGGTCGCGGACCGCATCCTCATGCTGGAGCACGCCATCTATTCCCCCATAAGCCCCGAAGCTGCCGCCACCCTCATGTTCCGAGACGCCTCCCGTGTGCGGGATGCTGCGGAGTCCCTGGGGCTCACGGCACAGGATTGCCTTGAACGCGAGCTGATTGATGTGGTGGTTCCGGAGCCAGCGGGGGGTGTCCACACCAACCCAGAGGAGGCAGCCCGGCTGCTCCAGCGGGCGCTGGTGCGGGCCTTGGCCCAGGCCTCCTCCGGGTCGCAGCGCAAGCTGCAGAAGGCAAGGTACAAGAAGTTCCGCAACATGGGGGAGTACACCTCCTACTTCCGGGTCGCCCTGGCGCGAGAGATAGCCAGCCTGCAGAGCGTTATGAAAGAAAAGACAAAGGCAACCAAGACGAAAAAGGCGCGGAAGCAGGGGAAGATTCTTACCATGCCCCAACCGGTGCCCGATGCGCCGGCGCCGAAGGAATCGCCTGGACCTGAGGGTGACGCCGGGAGCTCCACGGAGGACTAGCGGCCACGTGCTCGCTGCGCCGTTGGGACACCCGGGAGCTTGGGCTCTCGCTTCGGCAGGGGTGTTCCCAAAGAGAAGGGGCTGGGGTTGGTGGAGCCGTCCCCAGCCTGTCTCTTTGCTCTATTGGCGCAGCTAGCAGGGTGATGAAAAACCCTTTTCGACCATCCCCCTACCCCCTTCCTGGCCAGGAAGGGGGTAGAAATT
>JACQUN010000041.1 GCA_016210285.1 Chloroflexota bacterium | reverse complement strand
CTGGTGGCCAAGCTCCTGGCTTTCGTTGAGAAGTTCAACAGGGAAGGCAAGCGGTTTCATTGGACCAAAACCCCAGAGTCGATATTAATGTCACTAGAACGCCTGTCAGGACACTAGTATGCCCACCTTCAGCGGCTTCCCAGCCCGCACCCTGCACACCCCCGTCCCCAACGCCTTCTTCGGCCCCCTTCTGGAGAGCATCCAGGACCCGGGCGAGCTCAGATGCGCCCTGCGTGCCCTCTTCTTGCTGCACCGCAAGCGAGGATACCCCCGCTTCCTGACCTTCAGCGAGCTGGCGGCGGACCCTACGGCCCTGCGCGTCGCTGCGCCGGGCCGGACGCAGGAAGGGCTGCGGAAGGCGCTCGATGCGTGCCAGAGGGACGGGATCCTCCTGCGCCTGGCCGTCACCGCCGGGGACCGCCAGGAGGAGCTGTACCTGCTCAACACCGCGGAGAACCGCCAGGCCGCAGAGCGGATCCAGCGGGGGGAGATCGCCCTGCCCGGCCTGCCCAACGCCGCCCCCCTGGAGGAGGCTCCGCCCCGGCGGGACATCTTCCAGCTCTACGAGGAGAACATCGGCATGATCACGCCGCTCGTAGGGGAGCAGCTCAAGGATGCCGAGGGCCAGTACCCCGCTTCGTGGATCGAGGAGGCCATACGCGAGGCGGCCTTGCGCAACAAGCGGAGCTGGCCCTATATTGAACGCATCCTCCAGCGATGGGCTAGCGAGGGGAGGGAAGGTGGAGAGCCTGGGCGACATCCTGAAAGGGTTCCGGCTAAGGAGCTCCTCCGGGGACGCCGGAGGTACGGCCCCCTTGCCCGCTGAAGCGGCCAGCGCGCCGGACTGCCCGGTCTGCGGCGGCATTGGCTACGTCCAGGACCGGGTTCCCTACGGGCACCCGGACTTCGGCAAGATCCGGCCCTGCCAGTGCCAGAAGAACGAAGCAGAGGAGGACCGTCTCGCTCGGCTGCGCCGCTACAGCAACCTGGGCCCTCTGACTCGCCTCACCTTCGAGGCGCTGAACCCCCTGGGGCGCACCCAGGACACGGCCAGCCAGCGCCTCTTCCAGAGCGCCTACCGAGCGGGCCGGGCCTTTGCCGAGAGCCCCCAGGGCTGGCTGGTGCTCACGGGCACCAGCGGGTGCGGCAAGACCCACCTGGCCGCCGCCGTCATCAACGAGTGCCTGCGGCAGGGGCGGCCCGCCTTCTTCGTGACGGTCCCCGACCTCCTCGACCACCTGCGGGCCACCTTTGCGCCAGACAGCCAGACCCCCTACGACGAGCTCTTTGAGCAGGTGCGAAACGCCCCCCTGCTGGCCCTGGACGACCTGGGAGCCCACGCCTCCACCCCCTGGGCACAGGAGAAGCTCTTCCAGGTCCTGAACCATCGCTACCACTACCAGCTTCCCACCGTGGTAACCGTGAGCGTCCCCCTGAGCGGCCTGGACGAGCGTCTGCGCTCGCGCCTCACGGACTCGCGGCTCTGCCAGGTCCTGGAGCTGGAGCGCGGGCGTCCCGCCGTCCGCGGCCTGCTGGGGGCGCCCACGCCGGAGCAGCAGCGGGAGATGACCTTCGACGCCTTTGACCTCCGGGGGAACAGGGCCATCAGCGCCCGCCAGCGGGACAGCCTGGAGACGGCCCTCAAGGCCGCTAGGGAGCTGGCACGGGACCCGGCGGGGCAGTGGCTGATCCTGCAGGGCAAGCCAGGTGTGGGGAAAACCCACCTTGCCGTGGCCATCTACACGGCCCGCGCTGCCCAGGGGCAGCCGGCCTTTTTCGCCTTCGTGCCCGACCTGCTGGACCACCTGCGCTACGCCTTCCGCCCGGAGAGCACCATCGCCTACGACGAGCTCTTTGACCAGGTGAAGTCAGCCCCCCTGCTCATCATGGACGACCTGGGCTCGCAGCGGAGCACCCCCTGGGCCGAGGAGAAGCTCTACCAGATTATCGCCTTCCGGCACAGCGCCAGGCTCCCCACCGTCATCACCATGGGGGAGCAGGTGGAGCTCAGCGCGGCGGTTGCCTCACGGCTCAAGGACGAGCGGTTCGTGACGTATATCGAGATGGACGCGCCGGACTACCGAGACCAGGCCCAGAGGCCGAGGGCACCCCGCCGCGTGCAAAGCTCGCGGCCTTAGCCCGTCGCAAGCCTTTGGCGCATCCCCTCCTCAGCGAGGCAACAGATGATGGAGAGACAGCAGACCAGGTACTGCGTCTTCTGTGAAATCGTCGCAGGGCGTGAACCTGCCACCATCCGCTACCAGGACGCAGAGGTGGTCGTCTTCGAGAACCGGCTGCGGTGGGCCCCGGTCATGCTGCTGGTGGTGCCGCGCCAGCACGTGACCCAGGACGAGCTCTGGAGCAACGGCACCATCGCCAGGCTAGGGACAGTGGCAGTGGAGATGGGTGTCAAATGGTGCCCGAAAGGATTCCGAATCCTCTCCAACTTCGGGCACGATGCCATGCAGAGCCAGGAGCATGGACACATCCACCTCCTGGGCGGGATGCACCTGGGGCCCTACGCCTAGCCGGGCAACGCGCTACGGGAGCAAGAGGCCCGTGTCCCTCAGGGGCGCCACCCCTTCGGCCTCCGGGGGCAGTGCAGAGGCCAGGCGGCTCAAGGCCAGGGAGCGCACCGTCGGGAGTTGGGCGTCCAGTTGGCCCAGTGCCGCGATGACGTAGCTCTCACCCTCGGTGGGCTTCAGCTCCAGGAGGCGCTGGAACACCGCACGCGCCGCACCGAAGGTGAGGGAGCCGTTGAGGATGAGGTCGGTCTTCGCTCTCTGGAGCTCCCTGTCGGTAAGCAAGGCCATCCAAAGCAGCAGCCTGCCCCGGCTGTGCTCTGATGTCCCCGCCGTGTTCTCGAACTCCCCTAGCTTCACACTTACATAGCGCTCATACACCTCCAGCCGTGGGTAGCGCATCAGCGGACGGTCAGCAAGGGCTTCCAGGGTTCGCAGGAAGAGCACCTGGTGGGCATAGGCCTGGGCCTCCCGCAGGCTGGCCAGGTTGAGCGAATCCGAGAACCCGTCCAGGGAGGGGTTCAGCATGCTCTGCCGAGAATGGCCCAGCTCGTGGGCCAGGGTCGCCAGCACCTCTGCTGGGGGGCGCTGGCCGCGCAGCACGATGCGCTGCCGCCCCTGCCAGGAGGTCCTGTACCCGGAGAAGCCCTGAAGCTGGGCACAGGACTTCTGAAAGCGCTCTCGGTACCGAAGCTCGACACCCCCGATGGTGTCCTGGCACTCCAGCTTCACCCAGGTCTCGAACTCCTGGTCAGAAAGCAGGTAGATGGAAAGGGGCTCCTCCTGGAGCGTGCGCTTGTAGAGGGCGTAGTAGACTGCATCAGCCACTGCCAGGAGGTCCTCCACGCGCTGGGGGCCCCCCTCCAGCAGGGTGGGCTCAGGGGCTTGAAGGAGCCGCCCGAGCTTCCCGACTCGCTCCTGGATATCCTGGGGTGAGTAAGGGGCAGGCACCTGGGGAGGAGGGGGAATGTCCACCCAGAAAAAGGTGCGTTGGTAGAGCACTTGTCCAACTGTAATCCCAGCAGGGGTTCCCCCACTGTCCACCGCCAGGGCGAGGGTATGTGGCCCCGCCGAGAGGTTTCGGGGCAAAGGCCCCAGGTTCCAGTTGACCACCAGGTCTACGCCGCCTGGGTCCAGAGGGGGCCGCCGCCAGAGGGCGACAGGCTTCCCGTCCAGAAGGAGCTGCACACGATAGGGCCCCTGGGACAGGCTTCCCGCGGAGTTCCGCAGCGCCCAGTGGACGTAGGCGTTCTTTCCACGCACCAGCGTTCCGCTTTCCAGGAGCCCCCTGGTGGCGGTGGCAACCACGGGGCCATCCCAGCCAGGCGGTGCAAACGGCTCCGGCGTGGCGGCTGTCGGGGGCTGCGCCTCTGGGGCCTGGGTGGCCGGGACACCCGCACCGGGGCCCCAGTACAGGGTGCGGGAGAAGACGTTGTCCCTTTTGTCGGCTTCGTCCACCAGGCTGGTGGCGTCCACCACCAGCTTGAGCGTGTGCCACCCAGGCGCGACGGCCACGATCTCTCGCAGGGCCAGCTCGCGCGACGTTGCCCAGTCCCCAGCGAGGAGACCCGGCACACGGTAGATAGCCACAACCAGGTCGTCCAGATAGAGGTGGACGTAAAACTCCTGGTCAGTGCTGACGCCGCTCCAGTTTCCGTACGACGCCCGAACAAAGGTTGTGCTCTCAGCGGCAAGACCCTCAGCACGCTGGCCGTTCACCCTGCTATAGACCTGGAGGGGCATATCCCACCCTGGCGGGCTGTAGGGGACGAGATTGGGAAGATGCCGAGCATCGCCGGGGGGGTTCTTGCTGGCCGGGGGCGGGCCATCCCACTGAGCGGTGATGGCATAGGCCGTATCGCCCCTCTCGCGTTGCCCGGCGACGTCGGTAGGGTCAATCACAAGCCTGAGGATGTGAGGTCCGGGAAGGATGCGCACCCTCCTGGGAAGGTCAGCCCAGTCCCGGACAAGGTGGCTCCCTCCTGCCGGGGCCGCGGCCACGGTCCAGCGCTCCACCAGCGAGTCGTCAAAGTAGAGGTCGACAAAGAACTCCCGCCCCACGTCGGCAGGCCCGTCATTGGTGATGGCCCAGCTCACGTAGACCGGGCCGGCTGTGCTCAGGGGTTGACTAGCAGGGACGCCAGGCTGTGCCCCCACAACGAGGGGTGCAGGCCAGGCCAGAGGCTGCCAGGGCCGCAAGTGAGGGGAGGAAGGTGCTGACGCAGGGGTGCGCATCACAGGGGATTCGGGTGCATCAGTAGGAGCGGGGGTGGCTAAAGGCGCAGCCTGTGGGCTGCGGGAAGGGTCCGGCTCCTCTGGGATTGGACTCGCCACGGGCGCGCCCTGGGCTTGAGGTGCATGGGCCCTGAACAGGCAGGCGTCTCCGATCACCCCACCCCAAAGGAGCAGCGCCAAGAGAATGAAGGAGTTGGCCCTGCGCACCTGAGTATCGCCGTCCCCGTCTTGAATGCCGGGCGAGTCCCCCGCCCTGGATGTAGCATAACACCCCATAATTCAACGTCAATGTCGCTTTCGGGTTAGCCCCGGGCCGTTGAGGCCTGGCTCTGGCCCGTGGCGCCGCTGGGAGGGGGGCGAAAAAGGCAGGGGCTGGGGCTCTGCGGCCCCGGCCCCTGCCTTTCCTCTGCACTCCATGCGTTGCCCCGCTGCAACAGTCCCTGCTCAGCTAGATGAAGAGGGGTGCCATCACGAGGGTAATGGTGCTGAGCAGCTTGACCAGCACATGGAGGGACGGGCCAGCGGTGTCCTTGAAGGGGTCTCCCACCGTGTCCCCGACCACCGCGGCAGCATGGGGTAACGAACCCTTGCCCAGCGTCTCTCCATTGCTCCCTTTCAACTGGCCCGCTTCAATCAGCTTCTTGGCGTTGTCCCAGGCCCCCCCGGCGTTGTTCATGAAGGTGGCCAGGATGATGCCCCCGATGGTGCCCACCATGAGCAGCGAGGCCACAGACTCGGCGCCGCTGTGGAAGGTGAAGCGCATCACCAGGCCGACGACCACGGGCATCCCCACTGCCAGCACACCAGGCAGCACCATCTCCCGCAGGCCGGCCCGGGCGGTGATGTCCACACAGCGGGCGTAGTCGGGGCGCTCCTGCCCCGCCAGGATGCCAGGTCGTTCCCGGAACTGGCGGCGCACCTCTTCAATGATGGTGCCGGCTGTCCGACCCACTGCACGGATGGCTAAGG
>JACQUN010000043.1 GCA_016210285.1 Chloroflexota bacterium | reverse complement strand
GTGCTCTTCAACCGACCCCGCGCTGTGGAGTACATGCGGCGCTGCGCGCCTGTGTGGAAGAGGGGATCGCGGCCATGCGGCCAGGGGCGCGGTCATCGGCTGTCCACCACGCCATGAAGGAGTTCCTCAAGAAAGAGGGCATTACTGCCTCTTTCCCGCACGGGCACGGGGTGGGCCTGGAGATCCGCGACTATCCGGTGCTGGTGCCGGACACCGGGCTGCGGGTGCAAGACGAGTGCGTCGACGAGCCCGCGGATCTGCCCCTGGAGCAGGGCATGGTGCTCAACCTGGAGGCGATGATCTTCATGCGGGGGGCCGGCTCCCTACATCTGGAACAGTCCTTTGTGGTGGGGGAGCGGGAGACCAGGCCGCTCATCCCCCAGGACCGGCACCAGGCTTTTGTGCCGGGGTAGGGTAGAAATATTGTTCGTGGTGGCGATGTGTGCGTATACTGAAGGAGTGAAGAGCACCATGATATTTTATATCCAGATGTTGCTGCTTTGCATGCTGCTGAATCTCCCGCTAGCCGCGCAGCAATCGCGGGGTCTATTGCAGGTGCGGTTACCTTCAGGTAAGGAGGTGGCCTTGTACCAAGGTTCCTACGCAGTGGTGGTAGGCGTGTCGAACTATGATTACTGGCCAGATCTGCCCAATGCAGTGCGTGACGCCGAGGAGATAGGCGCAGTGTTGAGCGAGTTGGGATTTGAGGTGCTTGTCGTGCGCGACCCTGATCAGCAGGCACTGGAGGGTGCGCTCAAGGATCTGGAGTTCCGAAAGGAAGTAGAGCAGGCCAGAGTGTTGTTCTACTTTGCTGGCCACGGAGAAACGGAAACCCTGGCCAACAGCGAGGAGTTGGGCTACATCGTGCCTCGTGATGCGCCCCTACAGAGTGTTCATCCGCGTCTATTTGTGGAAAAAGCCGTCTCCATGCAGCGGATCGAACAGTGTGCCAAGCGCATGCGCTTCAAGCACGCCCTTTTTGTCTTCGACAGTTGTTTCTCCGGTTCTATCTTCGCCTTGCAACGGGCCGCTCCCCAGAACATCAGCGAGAAGTGCGCCCTGCCAGTGCGGCAGTTCATCACCGCCGGCGGCCGGGATGAGCCGGTACCAGATCAAAGTGTGTTCAAGGTCAGTTTGCTGAGGGCGCTGGGAGGGGAGGGGGACGTGACCGGGGATGGCTATCTCACCGGCACGGAATTGGGGCTCTACCTGCAGGAGAAGGTGGTGGACTACTCACGCGGTACCCAGCACCCGCAGGCCGGCACACTGCGCGATCCGGAACTGGACCAGGGAGACTTCGTGCTGACGCTGAAAGGGGCCGGGGACAAGCCTCCTCCTCCGCCACCAGCCGTACAGGTTGGATATTTGCAGGTGAACGTCGATGTCCCTGGGAGCAAGGTATATGTGAATGGGATCTATCAGGGGGAGGCGAATCCAAGACAACCGCTGAATCTGTCGGATCTGCGCGTGGAAACCGTAGAGGTACGGGTGGAGGCCACCGGCTACAAGACGAAGACAGAGCGTGCGGTACTCCGGGCCGACGCGTGGACGCAGGTGGTGATGAAACTGGAGGCGATTCCACCACCGATGCCGCAAGCGGAGAAGTTACCAACACCGCAGCCAGCGTTGCGCCCCTCGTCAGATACAAGGGAAGGAGATATGGTCCTGGTCCCAGCCGGGGAGTTTATGATGGGGTCGAATGAGGGAGACAGTAACAAGAAGCCGGCCCGTGCGGTGTACCTGAATGTCTACTACATTGACAAGTACGAGGTAACAGTGGAACAGTACCGAGCGTGTGTGGAAGCAGATGTTTGTCGAAAACCAGTTACTGGAGGTCTCTGCAACTGGGGAAAGTTTGACCGGGAAGATCACCCCATCAACTGCGTAACCTGGAACCTGGCGAAAGGTTACTGTACATGGGTAGGAAAGCGCCTACCCACAGAGGCGGAGTGGGAAAAGGCAGCGCGGGGGACGGACGGAAGGACCTATCCATGGGGTGAGGGAAAGGACGAAAGCAAAGCAAACTATAGCGGTGACGAGACACGTCCCACTGGGAGCTATCCTGCTGGGGTGTCTCCTTATGGGGTACATGATATGGCTGGCAATGTATGGGAGTGGGTGGCTGACTGGTTTGATGAGGGTTATTACTCGCGGAGTCCATCGCGCAATCCCCGGGGACCAGAAACCGGTGAGTACCGGACTGTTCGAGGAGGTAGTTGGCGCGATCACGCATACTTTGTGCAGGCTTCGGACCGTTACTACTATAGTCCGACAATTACGGACTCCAATGTTGGCTTTCGTTGCGCTCAGGGCCATAAATAACATTTGTCCCTTTATCTCTTGGAAGAGAGATAATAAACCCTATGCAGTTACTCCTCCTGGGGCTCTTTTTCTTGGCCCTGCCGGCCTCTGGCCAGCAGCGCGGCCTGAAGGTCGTGACGCGCACGCCTGAGGGTGTGCTCGACCTCTACGACAACTCCTGGGCGGTGGTCATCGGCATCGACCAGTACCAGAAGTGGCCTGCCCTGCAGTACGCGGTCAAGGATGCCCGGGCTGTCCAGGACAAGCTGATCGGCCTGGGCTTCCCGCCGGCGAATATCCTCTTTCTGGCCGATGCCCAGGCGACCAAGACGCGGATCGAGCTGATCCTGGGCGACGAGCTGCGGCGCAAGGTGGGGGAGAACGACCGGGTGTTTCTCTACTTTGCCGGCCACGGGCAGACCGAGGATCTACCAGGGGGCAAACAGGAGGGGTATATCGTGCCGGTGGATGGGGATAAGGCGAACCTGTTCTCCACCTGCATCTCCATGACCTCGGTGCGGCAGTTCTCCGAGCGGCTGGCGGCCAAACACGTCTTCTACGCCATCGATGCCTGCTACTCGGGGTTGGCCTTTATGCGGGCCGGGGAGCTGGACAACCAGGACCAGCAATACTTGCGGAAGGTGGCGCGCTTCCCGGCCCGGCAACTGGTGACTGCGGGCAGTGCCGGCGAACAGGTGGTCGAGCAGGGTGGCCACGGGGCCTTCACCCGGAACCTGCTGCTGGCCCTGGATGGCAACGCGGACAAGTACCCGCCCTTCGGGGTGCTTACCGGCAGCGAGCTGGGTGCTTACCTGAAGCCGACGGTGTCCCTGGAGACGAACAACGCGCAGACCCCGCAGTTCGGCAGGCTGTCGGGCGGAGAGGGCGAGTTTCTGTTCGTGTTGTCCGGCGCAGATGGCACCTCGGCATCTCAAACAAACCAGTACCAGAACCAGTCCAAGCAGTACGAGGATCAGATCGAGAAACTGAAGGCACAGATCGAGGCTGAGAAGCGCCGGCAGGCCACCGAGGACTCGGCCCGGGCAGAGGCCCAGCGCAAGCAGCGGGAGGCGGAGGCGTTGCAGCAGCAGTTGGAGGCGCTGAAGCGTCAGCAGACGCAGCAACAACCCCAGGGAAAATCCTCCTCGACTTCCTCTGGTGGTGGGGGAGGCGAGATGGTCCTGGTGCCGGCCGGGGAGTTCGTGATGGGGTCGAATGATGAAGTCCGTGACGAGAAGCCGGCGCACCGGTTGTATCTGGATGCTTTTTTCATTGACCAGTACGAGGTGACGAATGCGCAGTGGAACGCGTACGCCCGGGCTACCGGCAAGAGTACGAAATCCGAGCCGGACGATCACCCCGTAGTCAATGCGACCTGGGGGGATGCACGGGACTATTGTCAGTGGGCTGGCAAACGCCTTCCTACTGAGGCAGAGTGGGAGAAGGCAGCGCGGGGCACGGACAGGCGGACGTACCCGTGGGGGGAGGGGGTAGATGAGAGTAAGGCGCATTATGGCTCAGGTGGTACCAAGCCAGTGGGCAGTTATCCTGCGGGTGTTTCTCCCTACGGCGCATATGATATGGCCGGCAATGTGTGGGAGTGGGTGGCGGATTGGTACGATGGGAAGTACTACGCCCAGAGTCCTTCGCGCAATCCGGCCGGACCGTCGAATGGTTCGGCCCGCTCGATTCGGGGGGGTAGCTGGGCCGATGACACCAGCTACCTGTCCGCCTCGGGCCGCGACTACGGCAACCCGACGAGCACGTTCGTCAGCCTCGGTTTTCGTTGCGCCCAGGACTAGAATAACACCTTGTTCCTTTACGCCTTTACCCCTTGCATGGGGGTGCAGGGGGCGTTAGCCCCCTGCCCGCTGTGCGAACGGACCCCAATCAGAGAGGAAGCGGGTGGTGCACAAAATGCTTTGGCTGACCTGCCTGTTGCTCGTCCCGGTGCTGGTCCAGGCCCAGCCCTCCTGGTACCGACAGCCCGAGCAGGACTTCCCCAGCGCCCGTTTCCTGGTCGGTCAGGGCACTGCTGCGGGGAAAACCCCGGCTGAACGCCTGCAACTGGCGGCGGAGAACGCCCGCAGCGAACTGATCAAAACGATCCGCGTCCAGATCTCCTCGGCCTTCACGGGCCAGATCACTGAGACCAATAAGCGCGTGGACCAGGAGGTGCAGAGCCGCGTAGTGTCCACCGTCTTCCTGGAGGTGGACGGGATCCAGATCGCCAAGCAGGAAGACAAGGGCAACACCGCCTATGCCCTGGCCGTGCTCGACAAGGTCAAGGGCCGGCAGCTCCACCAGAACAAGGTCGAGGCCCTGGACCGGGAGATCGGCCCCCTGTGGAAAGAGGCCAAAGGGCGCGAAGGGGCCGGCCAGGCTGAATCCGCCTTGAAAACCTATCTGCGCCTCTATCCCCTGCTGGCCCGCCGCGAGGAGGCCCAGGTCGTGCTCCTGGCGCTGGGCGATTTCGCCGCCGCTGCCTTTGACGAACTGCAGGCGCTGGACGAAGAGGTCGCCGTGAGCCGCGCCCAGGTGGACCAGGCGGTGGATCACCTGACGCAGAAAGCCTCTGGCTCGGTGGACGATGCGGCCGCAGTGCTGGCCTTCCGTCTGGGGCAACAACTACCGTCTGGGAAGCGGGTGCTGGTTCTGCCCTTCACCTATGGCGAGACCCAGTTCACCTCGCCCTTTTCGCGGTACCTGGCCCAGGCCCTGGGCCAAAAGCTGGCGGAGGCAGGGCTGCAGCCGGTCCAGGCTGGAGCCGGGTTCCAGCCCAGGGGCGCGGACCACCAGCGGGAACTGGGCCGCCAGGCCGGCGCTGACCTGGTCATCAAAGGGCCGTACGTGCAGAAAGGGTCGGTGCTGAAGGTCTTTGCCGGTGCCTCAGAGGTGGAGAGCGGACAACGGGTGGGCGTGGCGGACGTGGAGGTGGACAGCGCGCTGCTGGTACGTGAACACCTGGCCTTTGTGCCGCAGAACTTCAGCCGGGCCCAACAGGATGCCGGCATCTTCGGCGCCGGTGAACTGGTGGGTGGTCAGTTGCAGGTGGAGGCCTGGACCGATCGGGGGTCTGAGGAAGTCATGCTGGAGGAAGGGGAGAAAATCACCCTGGCGGTGCGGGCCAACCAGCCCTGCTACCTGCAGTTGACCTACCACCTGGCCGACGGCAAGCGCGCCCTGCTCTACAACAACTACTACATCAAAGAAGCGGATGTGAACCACGCCGTGGCCCTGCCCGATACCTTTGTGGTGACAGCGCCCCTGGGGGTAGAGGTATTGCAGGTATTCGCCAGCACGGAGAAGTTTCCCCCGGTGCAGGTGCGCAACTGGGAGGGGTACGAGGTACTGGCAGAGGACCTGGGGACCTACGTGGCCCAGGTGCGAGGGCTGAAGAAGCAGCAGAAGGGGCGGGAGATGACCGAGACGCGGGTGACGATCACGACTATGCCGAAGCGGTGAGCGAGGAGAACGGGTGATGAAAATCAGCTCTAGGTGTACCCTGATGGTTCTAAGTCTGGGGCTGCTGGCCGTGCCATGCCGGGGCGCTACCTCAGAGACGCCTCAACTGGTATTGCCGGTGGGACACAGATCGGGGGTCAACTCAGTGGCGTTTAGTCCGGATGGTCGGTATGCCCTCTCGGGCTCCACTGACAGGACGCTCAAGCTGTGGGAGGTGGCCACCGGGAGAGAGGTCCGCAGCTTTTCTGGGCATACAGACCGGGTCAACGCAGTGGCGTTTAGTCCGGATGGGCGGTACGCCCTCTCGGGCTCTGGGTACAACACAGGGTGCCTGAAGTTGTGGGAGGTGGCTACGGGTCAGGAGGTTCGCACCTTCTCTGGGCATACATCTTTTGTCAAGTCAGTGGCGTTTAGTCCGGATGGTCGGTATGCCCTCTCGGGCTCTGGGGATAAGACCCCGAAGTTGTGGGAGGTGGCCACCGGGAGAGAGGTCCGCAGCTTTTCTGGGCATACAGGCGGGGTCAATTCCGTGGCGTTTAGTCCGGATGGTCGATATGCCCTCTCTGGCTCTTCTGATGCGACCCTGAAGTTATGGGAGGTGGCTACGGGTCGGGAGGTCTGCAGCTTTTCTGGGCATACAGGCGAGGTCAATTCCGCGGTGTTTAGTCCGGATGGTCGGTATGCCCTCTCCGGCTCCTCTGATGCGACCCTGAAGTTGTGGGAAGTGGCCACAGGTCAGGAGGTCCGCAGCTTTTCTGGGGAAGACGGGGTCAATTCCGTGGCGTTCAGTCCGGATGGTCGGTATGCCCTCTCTGGGGGGGCGACCCTGAAGTTGTGGGAGGTGGCCACAGGTCAGGAGGTCCGCAGCTTCTCTGGGCATACTGGCGGGGTCTTGTCAGTGGCGTATAGTCCAGATGGTCGGTATGCCCTCTCTGGTTTTTGGGATAACAACACCCTGAAGTTATGGGAGGTGGCAACGGGTCAGGAGGTCCGCAGCTTCTCTGGGCATACGTCTTATGTCAATTCCGTGGCGTTCAGTCCGGATGGTCGGT
>JACQUN010000038.1 GCA_016210285.1 Chloroflexota bacterium | reverse complement strand
GCTGCGCCGGGAGGGAGCATCCAGCCGTCTGGGCGTGGCAACGCATCCACCAGGAGCGGGGGTTTTGGGCGCCGTAGCGCTCCCGCATCTGTCGGGCCCAGATGCGCCGGGCAGCCCGGAGCTTGGCGATCTCCTCGAAGAGATCGTTGTGGATGTTGAAGAAGAAGCTGATGCGCGGCGCAAACTCGTCCACCGCCAGGCCCCGCCGCCGGCACTGGTTCTCGTACTCGAAGCCGTCGGCCAGGGTGAAGGCCAGCTCCTGCACTGCTGTGGAGCCCGCCTCCCGGATGTGATAGCCGCTGACGCTTACAGGGTTCCAGCGGGGGACGTGTTGGCTGGCGAACTCGATGGTGTCCACCACCAGGCGCAGGGACGGCTCCGGCGGGAATATATACTCGTTCTGGGCGATGTACTCCTTCAGGATGTCGTTCTGGATGGTGCCGCCCAGGGCGTCCCAGGGGATGCCCCGCTTCTCCGCAACAGCCATGTACATGGCCCAGATGATGGCTGCTGGGGCGTTGATGGTCATGGAGGTCGTGATGCCGTCCAGGGGGATGCCATCGAAGAGGACCTGCATGTCGGCCAGGGAGGAGACTGCCACGCCGCACTTCCCGAACTCCCCGTGGGCCTTTGGATCATCGGAGTCGTAGCCGTAGAGGGTCGGCATGTCAAAGGCGGTGCTCAGGCCGGTCTCCCCCTGCTCCAGCAGGAGCTTGAAGCGCCGGTTGGTCTCCTCGGCGGTGCCGAAGCCGGCGAACATGCGCATGGTCCAGAGCTTGCCGCGGTAGCCGGTGGGGTGGACTCCGCGGGTGAAGGGGTACTGGCCGGGCAGGCCGATATCGCGGAGGTAGTCGGTCGCCTCCAGGCTGGTGGGGGTGGAGACGCGCTCTACCGGAATGCCGGAGAGGGTTTCATACAGACGGGGCTCTTCCGGCGCCGAAGCGGTCTCCTGGCGCCACTGCTCCTCGGCGGCCCTGGCACGCGACATCTCCCTGGGGCCGAGCAAGAGACCTCCTCTCCGGCGGGCGGGAAGCCGGTTGTGCCCGCAAATCGAGATAGCCTCGGGGCTACCACTGTGGCTTCAGTGTACAGGGCCTCTTCGCAGGGTGTCAAGCTGAGGTAGCCTCCGCCCCGTGGGTGGCACGTGCCGCCTCTTCCCTGGGGGTCGCGTTGCCCTGCGCACCCACCCAGCAGGCTGCGTCACACCCACTGGACCCCGGTTGCAAACACATTGCCATGCTGAAGGGGCCGGGAGGCAGTGGACGGGTCAGGGTCTTTTAGTTGTCACCCTGAGCGAAGCGAAGGGTCTCCCTCTTCCATGAGATTCTTCGGTCGCGGAGTTTACCCTGAGTGAACCGAACGGGCTCCCTCAAGAATGACAAGGACGACACTGCCAGCAGAACTAAAAGACCCTGGTGGACGAGCACACACTCTTTACTTCCATCGGCGAGTATGCTATATTCCCCACAGTGCGTTGCTGGGAACGGGAGGTGGTCAGGCATAGCTAGGGATTACCGCGTAAACCAGCAGATCCGTGCTCGAGAGGTGCGGGTCATTGGAGACAACGGGGAGCAAATCGGGATCCTGCCGCTCTTTCGTGCCCTCCAGATGGCGCGTGAGCAGGATCTGGATCTGGTGGAGGTGGCGCCGACGGCGGCCCCACCAGTATGCCGTCTGATGGATTATGGGCGGTTCCGGTACGAGACAACCAAACGCCAGCGGGACACCCGCAGGACCTCGAAGCTAGCCATCCTTCGGGAGATCCGGTTTCGGACTCGTATCGGGGAACACGACAAGCAAGCCAAGATTCGCCATATCCGTGAGATCCTTCAAGATGGCGACAAGGTCAAGGCAGTCATCGTCTTTCGTGGCCGCGAGATCACCCATCAGGAGATTGGGCTCGCCCTGCTGCGCAGTATCGCCGACAGTCTAAAAAACGATGCCAAGCTTGAGACCACCCCAGCGCTCGAAGGCAGGATGCTGAGCATCATCCTGGCGCCCCTTCCTCGCCGGGAGGTGAGGGCGCCCAAGGAGACCCCCAAAGAAGCAACGGAGAAACAAGATGAGCAAAAAGCCCAAGAAGCTCAAGCTCAAGACCCATAAGGCAACCGCAGCCCGCTTCCATATCACGGGCTCCGGAAAGATTATGCGACTCAAGGGCCACAGCAGCCACCTCCGGAGACACAAGCTGGCCAGCGTGAAACGGCAGTATGGGAACAAGTTCCCTGTGACGGGTGGCCAGGCTGCCAGGGTCAAGCGGCTGCTGCCCTACGGTGTCAGCTAACCCGCCCGGGAGAGACCTGCCAAGAGGAGTATCGCCTTGACCCGCGTGAAGCGAGGAGTACGCAAGGGGCTGCGGCACAAGAAGGTTCTGGCCGCTGCGAAAGGTCACCAGAGCACTCGCCGCCGCCACTACCGGCGGGCGCACGAGTCTGTGATCCATGCGATGGCCTATACCTACGCCCACCGCCGCGAGCGCAAGGGTGACATGCGGAGGCTGTGGATTCTCCGCATTGGTGCGGCCAGCAAGGCTTTGGGCCTGAACTACAGCCGATTCATCAACGGCCTGACCCGCGCAGGCGTCAGGGTCAACCGCAAGGTCCTGGCCGACATGGCAGTCCGCGAGCCCTCCGTTTTCGGCCAACTGGTAGAGCGGGCCAAGGAGGCCCTGGCAGTCCCAGCATAGAACCCCTCAGAAGCCCTCATCTGCTCCCTTCTTCTTGGAAGGGCGGTTGGGATGAGCCCCTTCCACCTCGGCCAGATACGATGCCACCCGTTTCATGTAGTCTCCAGGCGCAATGGTGTACGTTTGCCCGTGGCAAGCCCCTGGAACAACCCAGAGCCGGCTGCGGCGGTTCCGAGTTGCCTCCCACAGGCGGCGAGAGTGGCTCGGCCCGATGACCTCGTCCAGGGCCCCATGAATGAGCAGCACAGGAAAGCTGAGCTGTTTCACCGCATCTACGGGCTTCACCTCGCTCAGCCGGACTCCATGCAGGACCTGCCCCATCAAGATGATCCCTGGGGTGAAGAGGCCGGGCAGCCCGCTTCGCCTTCGGGCCTCCCGCTGGATGATCCCAGATAGCTCTGCGAAACTGCTATCAGAGATGACCCCGGCCACGTCCGGTTCCAGCTTGGCTGCCAGCAAGGCTGCGGCAGCACCCAGGGAGAAGCCCAGCAACACGATGCGCTCCCTCGGTACGCCTCGGCTGGCCAGGAAGTCCACCGCCCCCAGAACATCGTGCCTTTCGTAGTACCCCAGGGAGAGCCGTTCTCCAGCCGATTCCCCATGGCCTCGCAGGTCAAGAAGCAGGGTGCCGTAGCCTAGCGCCTGGAGGTCGAGCGCCATGCGCAGCAGCACAGAGCTCCCCCGATTCCCACCCTGACCATGGATGATAATGACCCATCCCCTGGGCTCGGCAGCAGGGAGCAGCCACCCCCTGAGAGCGAGTCTGTCCTGGCGGCTGGGGAAGGTGACGGTCTCGTACTCCAGCCCCAGGTCCGCGGGGCTCCCTAGCAGAGGAGTCCGGGCGGCCCTCAGCAGGACGGTGACAACATGCCCGCAGAGCCCCAGATACGCTCCCAGGGCTGCCGCAGTTGCGCCGAGGACGATCAGGAGCAGCAATGGCATGGTGTCCCTCTAGCCCCTACCCCAATTGTACCTGGGTTTCGTGGCAGGTGTTGAGGAGGCCCGTGCCCCTCCCACGCGGGAGCGTCGTGCGTTGTGCACCCCAGTGTCTGTCTCCCCCTCCGACCTGGCCCACGATGTCGGGCTGCCGCCAGGCCCCACCGGGCGACGGGTCTCGGTGCTCCTTGACAGGGCGTTTCGGCTCTTGTAGACTGGATAGCAATTTTACAGAAATGGTGCACTTTTCCTGCCCTGGTTATGAGGGAGACGATGGCAATCCCGGGGCGTTCTTTTGCTCGTTTTGTGGCCCCTGCTCTGAGTCTGGCGCTGCTGGTTCTGCTGGCTGGTTGCAGCCCCCATGCACCGCAGTCCACCTTTGACCCTCAGGGCCCGGTTGCCCGAATGCAGCTCGGCCTTTTCTCCGTCCTCTTCTGGGCAGCGGTGTTCGTCTTCGTGGTCGTCGAGGGCATCCTGGTCTACACCG
>JACQUN010000039.1 GCA_016210285.1 Chloroflexota bacterium | reverse complement strand
GTTCGATGGAGCCCCAGGCCGTCATCAGAATCACGGGGAGTTGCGGGTGCCCTGCCTTGTTGGCCCGCAGCAACTCCATGCCCTCCTCCCCCGTGGTCTGCCGGGAGAAGTTCATGTCTTGAAGGACCAGGCCGAAGCGCTCTTTTTCCAGCAGCGCCAGGGCCTGGGCGGGAGCGGAGGCGCACATCGACCGGTACCCCGCCTGCTTCAGCAGCAGGGCGAGGGAAGCGGTGATGGAGGGGTCGTCGTCGACGAGGAGGATCAGCGGCATCATCATTCGTGATGCAGGGCCTGGGCCGGCTGTACCCGGGTGGCCAGCCAGCCCGGGTACAGAGCGGAACCTATTACTAGAAGATAGAGAATCACTGCCGCACCTAGCAGGCCGGCCGCATACACCCCCCCGCTCACCGAGGGGAAGAGGTCCAGCACCGAGGACTGGGCCACCAGTGCCGCGCCGACCAGGATGGCAAGGGTGGTCAGCACCAGCATCTCTCCCACGATTTGTCCATAGATGCCCGCTCGGGTGGCCCCGGCAGCGCGGCGGATGCCGATCTCCCGGGTGCGCCGGGTGACGTTCTGCCACATCACCCCCACCAGGCCCAGGACCACCAGAAAGAGGATGGCACCGACTATGGCAACCAGGGACCGGATCATCCGGATCCGGCTCCGGAGATCTGCCAGGTAGCCCTCCTCCAGCGGGATGATATTGGCCGTCCAATCGGGCGCCACGGCCTGGAGTTGGTCCACGAGCTGCCGTTCCAGATTCCGCGGTGTGCCCGGTCTCAGCCGGATCAGGAAGCTGGTGGGCAACCAGCGGCTAGACCGATCCAACCTCGTCCGGTGGAAAAGAAAATAGGACGGCGGCTCAAAGGGGCCGTCCTGGCGGTGATCCGAGACCACCCCGACTACCCGAGCGTAGTAGGAATCATCGCCGACCGCTATCAGCCTGCCGATAGGGTCCTGGTCGCCAAAGAGGTGGTGGGCCAGGCGCTGATTGAGGACCACAGGTCGTTCTTGAATGCCGTCATCCTCGGACGAAAACCACCGGCCGGCCACCAGGTCCAACCGCAGCACCGCTACCAGGTCGTCGCTGCCGTAACTGTTCTGATAACGGAGGGATTGCCCATTTAGCTTATCTATTACCCACATTATATCCCTGAAGGGCGGGGAGGTATCCTCGGCCACCCCCTCGACCCCCTCGGTTCCTTTCAGGAGCCGGTAGACCTGCTGCATGGCCGCCGAATCCGCTGGTGTCCACTGGCTCGCCTTTCGTTCCATACGCACGGACCACACGTTCCGGTACTCAAACCCCAGGGGTAGATGGTACGTGACCCAGGACTGAAAGGCCAGGGTACACAGGGTCGTGAGGATGAGGAAGGAGATCAGCAACTCCAGCCCCAAGAGCAACTGGCTGGTCTTGCGGTGCCAACACATCCGCAGGAGGTGCCCGATCATTGCCCGCCCCTTCCCAGCGCGGCAGCCGGGTGGAGCCGCGACATCCTCCAGGCCGGGTAGATGCCGGCCAGCACGCCGAAGACCAGGACAAAGGCCATCCCACAGAGAAAAACCGGGTAGCTCAAGGTGGCCTGAGGCGATTCTGCCCACCCCCCCCACTCCTCCCACGAGAGCAGCGCCAGCAGGCCGGCGGCGATGGGCAGGCTGAGCAGGCCGCCGATCGCGGTCAGCAGCAGGTGCTCCACCAGGAACTGGCCGACCAGGGTGCGGGACGAAGCCCCGAAGGCCCGGCGCACCCCGATCTCCGGGCCGCGTTCGAGCATGCGGCTGAGGTTGAGGTTGACCAAGTGGAGCGCGGGAAAGAGCATGAAGAGCAGCGACCCTCCCGCGAATTCGGCGACCCAGATGGCGGTTGCGTATCGCAGGTATTCGTCGTCCACCAGGATCTTCCCCCATCGCGCAGATTCGCCACCGGGATCGATGGCCCCCAGGACCGACTGGGCATCACGGGTCATCAGGACCGACCGGACTTCATTCTCAAAAGGGGTGTCCGCCGCAGAATGGAGTTGGCAATTGGGCACGCCGGAGAGATCCACCTGGGAGAGCATGGTCTGGTATTCCGCCTTCAGCCGGGGAAGGTCGCTGCGGACCCGTGCCAGGAGGAGGATCTGCAGATTCCCAGTCAACCCCGCCTCATTGCCCAGACCCTGCCCCCACGGATGCTTTTTCAAGGGTACCCAGAAATCGGCAGAGGAGGTGTGCTGAAAACTCGGCACGTTCTCCACCACCCCGACCACTTGGTAGTTCCCCGCCAGGGTCTCCAGGGTCTTGCCCAGGGCCGGCCCCTCGCCGAAGACCTGGCGCCGGGTGCGCTGGCTGATGACCGCCACCGGGCGTTCGTCTTCCACGTCCTGGGCCATGAAGGGCTGGCCCTCGACGAAGCTGAAGCGCAAGACCTCCCAGTACGCCGCGTCCACCTCCTTGCGCTCCAGAGAGAGTTTGGCATCGCCTTGGTAGAGGATGGTGGACTGGGTTCCCAGCGCACACAGGGCGACCTTCTCCGGCGTCTGCAACCGCCGGGCATAGCGGTCGGCGAACAGGTAGCCAGCACCGCCTGTACCGCCCCTGCCCCCAAAACAGCGCTCTCCGCTCAGGACCACCGAGGAAACCTTTAAGGTACGGTCGGCGTTCACCTCGGGGACATAGGCGCCAAGGCGACGGTCTTTTTCGGCAGCGGCCAGCAACAGCACCACCATGGTCCCGCAGATGCCCAGCAAATTGACCAGGGTGAAGAACTTCCGCCGCAGGAAGACCTTGAAGGCCGTCTTGAGGTAATGCTTCAGCATGGGCGTCCCATCATTCGTAGTGCAGGGCCTGGGC
>JACQUN010000040.1 GCA_016210285.1 Chloroflexota bacterium | reverse complement strand
TCTCAGATTCCTCTTCTGGCTGAGCTGGCGCCCCAGCAGCGCCTGGCCATGAATCCCAAGGCTGCGGAGGCCCGGGGCATCCAGGACGGCGACGAGGTGTGGGTGGAGTCCCAAAACGCCCTGACAGGGGAGACCCGGAAGATCCAGGTGAAAGTGGAGCTGACTGAAGGAATACGCCCGGACGTGGTGGGGATGCCCCACCACTACGGCGAGGTCGCCAAGCACCCCTGGGCCAAGGGCCAGGGGCCAACCCCCAACACCCTCTTCTTCACCGGCGAGGGGTACGTGGCCAACACCGCCGACAACTCATTCCACGCCATGGTCCGGGTCTACAAGGCATAGGAGGTAACGGGCAATGCCAAGATACGGCATGGTGATAGACCTCTCCAGGTGCTACGGCTGCAGGGCGTGCATGGTGGCCTGCAAGGTGGAGAACAACACCCCCGGCGCCCACTTCTGGATGTACGTCTTCCGTCTGGAAGAAGGGAAGTACCCTGACACGCAAGTTCGCTTCCTGCCCCGGCCATGCATGCACTGCGACAACGCCCCCTGCGTCAAGGTCTGCCCGGTGGGCGCTCGTTACAAGCGGGATGACGGCTTGGTGGCTACAGACTGGGCCCGGTGCATCGGCTGCCGCTACTGCGAGGTGGCCTGCCCCTACGGGGTCAACTACTTCAACTGGAAGAAGCCGAAAAAGAACCAGTACCTGGACTGGGATGCCCCCGCCGCTGAGGCCGTGGCCCGCGTCACCAACGGCGCCACCCCGCCCTACAAGAACCCGGACCTGGACCAGCCTATGAAGGATGGCCGGAAGACGGCAGGTAGCGGCCACCTCAAAGGCGTAGTGGAAAAGTGCACCTTCTGTATCCAGCGGGTGGAAAAGGGCCTCAATCCTGCCTGCGTGGCCAACTGCCCCGCCTTCGCCCTCCACTTCGGCGACCTGGACGACCCCAACAGCATCGTGTCCAGGCTGCTGGCCAGAAACGAGTCGTTCCGCCTGGAGGAGGAGTTCAACACCAGACCCCGGGTGTACTACATCGGCGCTCCGGCTCCGGCGGCCCACCCCAGGCAGATTGAAGCTGTGAAAGCGAGGGTGTAAGCAATGGCCACGAAAGCGGAGACCAGACTGCCGTACGGCGTAGGCCAGGGTGGGGCGGGCTTTTACCTCATTGTGCTGGGGTTGCTGGCCCTCATCGGGCTTGGGGCCTACGCCTACGCCCGCCAGTTCATAGAAGGCGAGGCGGTCACGGGGATGCGGGACATCGGGACTATGGGTGGCGCCGCCTGGGGTCTGTACATCGCCTTCGTGGTGCACTTCGTCGGCGTGAGCTTCGCTGGCATCACCGTGGCCGCCCTCATCCGTCTCATGAACCTGGAGCACCTGAAGCCTATCGCCAGGATAGCAGAAGCCCTCACCGTAGTAGCCCTCGTGCTCGGGGCTTTCAGCGTCCTGGTAGACCTGGGGCAGCCCGGCCGCGGCATCGTTAATCTGCTCCTCTATGCCCGGCCATATTCGCCTTTCTTCGGGACCTTCAGCCTGGTACTGTCAGGCTATCTTTTTGCCAGCCTAATCTATCTGTACCTGGACGGGAGGCGGGACGCCGCCGTGCTGGCCCAGAGGCCGAGCCGGCTTCAGGGCTTCTACCGGCTGTGGGCTGCGGGCTACAGGGACACGCCCGAGGAGCGGGAGCGTCACAACCGGACAGCGTGGTGGCTGGCCCTGGCCATCATCCCCCTCCTGGTTACGGCCCACTCCACCCTGGGCTTCGTCTTCGGCCTCCAGGGCGGCGCCGCGGGCTGGTACAGCGCCCTCCAGGCTCCCAGCTTTGTCATCATGGCAGGGGTCTCCGGCGTTGGTCACATCATCGTTTTGGCCTTTATCGCCAGATACCTTCTCAGGCTCCAGGATCGCATCACCATCCGTCAGTTCGCCTGGCTGGGCAACTTCCTTTGGGTCCTTGTGGTGGCCTACCTATATCTCCTGATTGTGGAGATGCTCTCGGGCGCCTATGCAGCCCACCACCACGAGGTCCGGGTGAGTGCAGCGCTGCTGCGTGGTGATTACGCCTGGCTCTTCTGGCTGGCTGCAGGGCTGCTGCTGGTATCCTTTGTGATGCTCTTCCTCCAGTTTGTACGGCGGCGCTACGCTCTGTGGGCCATCGTGTTGCCTGGTGTGCTGGTCAGTCTTGCGGGCATCATCAAGCGGTATCTTATCGTAGTCCCCTCCCAGACCCACGGCAGGCTGCTGCCGTACCTCACGGGCGCCTACTCACCCTCGTGGGTTGAGATTATGGTCGTCGTTGGTCTGCTGGCCCTGGGGGCTCTGGCCCTGGTGCTCTTCTTCAGGGTCTTTCCCATCATGGAGGTCCCGGACGGTCAAGAAGGGAGGTAGTGCATGAGACGTACGCTCTTTCAGTTGACCCTGCTGGTAGGGCTGGCTCTTGCGGTAGTGGGCTTCTTGCTAGCTGCGCCCATCGGCCCCACTGACGGGCCCCGGATCAGCAGCCCCAGGATGCTGTTTGCGCCCGGCGTCTTTGTGATTGGCGTGATCCTTGTATTCGCCTCCGCCGCAGTGTACGAGCTTGTGTCTGACAGACGCGGCAAGTGAGATGGCGCCGACAGGCGGTGGTCACCCCCATCTGTCGGACAGGGGCAGCGGATGGCGCGCTGGGAGGAGAGGTCTGGCCCTGGCGGACCTGGCCCTGCTCCGCCAGGGGGCGTATCGTCTGTTCAGCCAGAGCCTCCTCTGTCCCGATGAGGCCCGGCTGACCATGCTCGCCACCGTTGCAGGGGAAACAGGCGCCTGGGACAAGGCCTGGGCGAGCTTCGACTTTGCTCAGAAGTGGAGGCGGCTCCTTCATTCCCTCAGTCAGTTCCGTTGCCCCAGCAACGCGGCCATTGAGAGCGAGTACGCTTCCCTTTTCCTGGCCAATGTCGCCGGTGTGCCATGCCCTATCTACGAGTCTGCCTACCTGGGTGAAGACCCGAGCGGAGCGGGCTGGCTTCTGGCCCAGTTGGAGAGGGAGTACGGGTCAATGGGCCTAGCGCCTTCACCCGATCATAGGGAGCCTCCGGACCACGCCGCAGTGGAGTTGGAGTTCATGTCTTTCCTTTGCAGTCGGGAGGCAGAGGCATGGAGCCGCCAGAGGCTCGCGGACGCTGTCCAGGCGGTAGAGCGCGAGCGTGCGTTTCTGGCCCGTCACCTCACCCGGTGGTTCCCCGAACTCGCCAGCAGGGTTGCGGCTGTCAACCGGGAGAGCCGGTTCGCCGTCATCACGGACACTGCGTGCTCGTTCTTTGCCCACGACGCTGACCTCCTGGCGGCTCTCTTGGAGCGGTTCCAGGGTGTCACCGTGGAGACGCCATGACCGAGCAGGAGTCAGCGGTGAGAGGCGCTTCGCAAGGAGAGGCCACCGTTGCGGTCCTTCTCTGCCATGACCTTGAGGCCACCGGTAACGGCCTCGATGTTGACGGTGTGTGCCGCTGGCTGAGAGAGACCCAGGAGGGTGTGCGGGCTAGGGTGGCTGCAGGCCTTTGCCATACCCCCAGGGAACTGGCCCGGGCAACGGCCAGTGGTGCGGGCCGGGTTGTGCTCGGGGTTTGCTCCCGGGACTACGCCGAACGGGAGATGCAGTTCCAGGCCAGAAAGGTGGGGCTGGACCCTCCAGGTGTAGAGGTGGTGAATCTGGGCGCTTTCTGTGCTCCAGTCTGGGAGCGCAGCCGGGCCACAGAGAAGGCCAAGCTCATGCTAGCAGCCGCCATCGCCCGGGCCAGGGCCTACTCGGGAAGCGGCGCGGAGAACCTCAAGCCCTATTTCCCTCCCCTGTCTCAAAGGGTCAGCCGGCGGGCCCTCTTCACCCTCCCACCCGTACAGTACCGGGTGGTGGCCTCCGTCGACCGGCAGCGTTGTGTGGCGGACACCGGCTGCGCCCTTTGCGTTGGGATTTGCCCCCAGGGCGCGCTCGAGAGGGGTGGCGGGAAGGTCTGGGTGGACAAGGCGCGGTGCGACGGCTGTGGCCTCTGCGTGACGGAGTGTCCCAGGCAAGCAGTCCGCCTTCCGGGCAGTTCGCTCCATCAGCTCGATGCTCAGATTACCGCTCTTCTGGAGACCAACGGGGTCGTCCTACCGGAGCGCCGCATCCTGTTTGTCTGCCGGCAGAGCGTCCAGGCGGTTGAGCAGGCGGGAGGGGATGGGGTCGGCGCCTCAGCCTCATGGCTGCCCCTGGAGGTGCCATGCGCGGGCATGGTGCCGGTGGGTCTCCTTCTCCAGTGCCTGGCCCGCGGCGCAGCGGTGGGCATCCTCTCGTGCGGTAAGGAGTGCCAGCATGCCCAGGGCGACGTTGTCCGTGGGAGGGTTGACTACTGCCGCCAGTTGCTTCATCTATTCGGTGCTTCTCCCGAGCGAGTGGAGGTCATAGACACAAGAGATGGGCATCTTTCGGAGGGGGACGTCCCCACGAGCACGCCTCAGAGTGCCGGGCCACCGCCGCCCGTGCGACGTGGTGCCCGCGTCCCCGTGGGTGACCCAGGGGCAGCCGCCCAAGCGGTCCGTGAGCTGGCGGAGCAGTACGGCGCCGCCCCCGGCCTGTTCTTTGAGCATCCTCACTCGCCAGTCGGGAGGGTTATGGTGGCGCCGGAATGGTGCACCGGCTGTGGGGTCTGCGCCACGGCCTGTCCCACCAAAGCCCTCGACTCGGTGCGGGACGGTGAAGAGGTTGCGCTGACCTTCGACTCTTGCCGGTGCATCTCCTGCGGCCAGTGCGTTAGCGTGTGCCCAGAAGCCGGAAATGGAGCGATTCGCCTCGCCAGGGTCACAGACATGGCCAGCCTGAGGGGGGGACGGGCAGCGCTCCACCAGGACCGGGAGAAGCGTTGCATCGCTTGCGGTGCACCGATAGCCACTGCTGCCATGCTGGCACGAATAGCTCAGGTGCTAGGGAGCGATTATGCCGGCATGTCTGCATCGCTTGAGCAGTACTGCCCTGCCTGCCGGTGATTCCTCCGTCGGTGCGGGAATCGCAACCTCGCGGGTGCTCCACCTCGGCTTTGCTGAGCAAAAGTAAGTCGTCCCCGCCCTGCTTCCCAGGAGTGTACCGGTCAGGGTTTCTTCGACACATTTGATGGGGTGTTCACGCTGCCACCGGCTCGGCGCCAAGGAGTTCCGCGCGTCTCGCCGCTGGTGAGGCGTGGTGGTGGCGCCCGATGAGCCACTCCCGACTTTAGAGGTCCTTGAAGGTCACGAGGGCCACGCACAGTTCCTCCACGATCTCGATGGTGCGGGTCTCACCCCGCAGGCGCCGCTTCGCCTAGGCCAGGCACCTTTCCCGGAGGAGCGCGTTCAACTCCTTGGAGGAATCCACCTCCGGCACGGGCGCCAAGAAGATCCTCCGGGCATACCCCACCAGGTTCTCCACCAGCCCCTTCTCGTGTGCTTCCCCTGGGCTACAGAAGCGGCTCTGGAAGAGGTAGTGGCTCGTACTCCCGGACGGTGGACGCGCCTCCTATGAAGCCGTGCTCCGCTACCAGCCTCTGGTAGATGCGGCGGCCACTGCCGCCGAGCTGCTGGAGGACTCCGGCTAGCCATGGGAGGCAGCCACGGTCAAGCAGCGGAACAAGGTGCTGACCGCCATGCTGGAGGTCGTGCTGATCGACCCAGGAGCGAACAAGGTCGTGGGCCTGATCCCGCGCCCGGCCTTCCGGGACCTGTTCCTGTGCCTGGAGGACAATGGCGCGGCCAGAATCTGCGAGCCGGACGTCTTCCTGTCCAGGATGTCAAACGGTGATAACGGCAAGAAAGGGGGCCTTCCCAGCTTTGCGATGTCAAATGGTAGCGGTCGAAAAGCCGCCCCAGTTACGGACGGTTTGGTGGAGACGGGGGAGAGTAAGACTCTGCCGTCCCATAAGATTCTATACCTGTTGGCCAAGAGGAAGGCGCTTGGTGTACACATCGCCGGCAAGGGCAGGTGCAAGGTCCCTGGGAATTTTCAGCTAAGTCACCCTCGAAGAAGGCTGTGGATGAGACGCTCGTCTTACCAGTAGCTAATCTTGCCCACGGCATTGACAAACTATTCTGTCCCATATAGTATACATGCACGGTCAAGTATAACCCAATTCCAGCCTGGACGCAGAAAGGAGCTAACATGGGTCACGGTAGCTTGTTCCGACTCGCTTTAGGTTCGATCGTCGCGCTGCTGTTGGTCTATGCGCCGCCGGCCGCTGTATCAGCGCATGGCACCAACATCACCGCCGTCCCCCTCATGGCCTCGGGCTACAAGTACAAGGTAGTGGGCTCCGGTGCTGAACCTGGTTTCGAGCAGCCGGCTTACGATGACTCGAGTTTTTCCATCGGAGACGCTGCATTCGGCACCACCGTCGGTTGCTCGTTTAACAATCCTGCCCAAGTCAAGAGCTATTGGCAACCCAACACGGACCTCCTATTGCGAAAGGAGTTTGCCCTACCAGTTGGGGCCCACAACCTTAGAGTGCAGGGAACGGTTGACAACGACGCAACGGTGTTTATCAACGGCCAGCAAATAGGAGCGGTAGCGTCAGGCTTCTGCATTTCGCCCAACATAGACTTCACAGCGCCGGACACCGCTCTTGCCACGGGGATTAACCTGCTAGCCGTTCGTGGCCACGACTACGGAGGGGCGACGTACCTCGATGTAACAGTGACTTTCGACGTCGTCGTCTTGGACAACACACCGCCCACCGTCACCTGTAGTGTGACGCCTGACAAGCTCTGGCCACCTAATCACAAGATGCGCACAGTATCCGTATCAGTCTCGGTCGACGATACCGGTTCGGGCCCGGCGGGCTACACACTGGTGTCGGTCACGAGTAATGAACCGGACAACGGCCTTGGCGATGGCGACGTGGCCAATGACATCCAGGGATTCGTGGTGGGCACCCCGGACACCTCCGGAGATCTCCGGGCCGAGCGCTCCGGGAAGGGCAGCGGCCGCGTGTACACTCTGACGTACCAAGGCATGGACCAGGCGGGGAACAGCGCCCTGTGCAGCACCACCGTCTCCGTGCCACACGACCAGAGCTAGTAC
>JACQUN010000042.1 GCA_016210285.1 Chloroflexota bacterium | reverse complement strand
TCTTCGGTTAACACAATCGCAACGGCTCGTCTGCTCATGGGGCACAGCATAACAGATCCGCCATGATATGTCAATACGTTCTCCTGTCACGACACTAGGAGCCGGCACTAGTTGCAGGGTTTGCCGAGCTTGGACAACCATGAGGGGGATAGCCCGCGGGGCGACTGAGGCTACCCACCCCAGAGGCGGTAGAAGTGGTTGAGGGGGCCGTGGCCGTGCCCGAGGGGGAAAGCGCGGAGCATGGCGCGGGTGACATATGCCTTGGCCCGCCCCACCGCCTGCTCCACCCCGTAGCCCCGGGCCAGGTGGGCGGCGATGGCCGAGGCGAAGGTGCACCCGGTGCCGTGGGTGCTCTTGGTGTCAATGCGGGGGGCGGTAAACTCCCGGAAGGAGCGGCCGTCGTAGAAGAGATCTGTCGCCGGCCCTTCCAGGTGTCCACCCTTGACAACCACGGCCTTTGCCCCCATAGCCACCATCTCCCTGGCTGCACGGCGAGCATCCTCTCTGGACTCGACGGCTCTGCCCGTCAGCGCCTGGGCCTCCGGCAGGTTTGGGGTGACCACCAGGGCCAGGGGGATAAGCTCCCTGCGAAGGGCATCCACTGCCTCGCTCCGCAGTAGAGCGTCGCCGCTCTTGGCCACCATCACCGGGTCCACCACCAGGGTCTTCAGGTTGTGCTCCCGCACCTTTGCTGCCACTACCCCGATAATGCGGGAGCTGGAGAGCATGCCCGTTTTCACGGCGTCGGCGCCGATGTCGGAGATGACTGCGTCAATCTGCGCCGCCACCATCTCCGGCGGCAGCTCGTGGACAGCGCTGACGCCCAGGGTGTTCTGGGCGGTGATGGCCGTGAGCGCCGAGGTTCCGTACACCCCCAGGGCGGCGAACGTCTTCAGGTCGGCTTGAATACCCGCACCGGCGCTGGAGTCCGACCCGGCAATGGTCATGGCGGTGGGCACTTTCTGCGCTCTTGGCACGGCAACCTTCCTCCGCTAAGAAGCGGCCTCGCCTCGGTAGGCCGCCTCCCAGAAGCGGTACTCGTAGTGAAGGGCGGTACGAAAGACCTCCTCCAGGTCGGGGCGTGGCCCCTGGGCCAGGCTATCCAGGCGGCCTCGAAGCCACTCCACGAACGTGCGAAACCCTGGCGTGGAGTGGATCTCCACCCACTTTCGGTAGGCATCGGTGCTGGGGACTTTCCCCGCCTGTACCAGGCGGGTGGCCCAGTCTAGGTACGTCCACTCGGAGACGACCAGAAGGGTCAGCAGGGCGGCAAAGTCACCCTCATGCGCCACACGCAGCACGAAGTCGGAGTAGGCGCGCGTGGTGGGGGTTGGTTCAGCCTTCAGGTACTCCCGCATGCTGACACCCCACTGGCGGAAGGTCTCCCGGAACAGGGTCTCCTCTCCCTGGAGCAACCCGTGGAGGAAGGCGGCCAGCGTGCGAGCAGTATCCATGTCCGGGGCCTTGGCCACAGCCATCGCCACCGCCTTCACCAGGGCAGCCAGGAAAACGTAGTCCTGGAGGAGGTATCGCTGGAATCTCTCCAGGGGCAGGGTGTCCTGGCCCAACTCCTGGACGAAGGGGTGGGTGACCATCCGCTCCCACAGGGCCTGGTGCTTTTCGCGCAGCTCCTGGGAAAGGCCCATGATGCTCCTTACTCCGAGAGCTCCTCCACGAGGCCGTTGGTGAAGGCAGCATTGGCGTCAATGGGCTTGTCCAGCAGCTTGTTGGCCTCCATCCACTTGGCGAAGCTGCGCCATCGCTCTGCGGACTGCCAGCCGAAGGCGGGCGCCCGGTCCTTCCAGAGAGGAGCGAGCAGGGGGATGCCTTTGCTCTCCACGGCCCTGTCCACCTCTGGGCTGGCCTTGGCCAGGGTCTCCAGGGCAGCCTGCTGGTCGGCGGCGGCGTCCCGGTAGCCCTTGAGGGTGGCGGCCAGGAAGTGGTGAACCATGTCGTGCCGCTCCTTCAGGGTCTTCTCGCTAGTCACCAGCACCAGCTCGTAGAAGTCGGGGACACCCCACTCCTCCATACGCAGGATGACCACCTCGTACCCTTGCTGCTCGATGAGGATGGACTCGTGGACCCAGTAGGCGCCGACCACCGCGTCCATCTTCTTGCTCAGCAGCGCAGGCACGAGGTCGAATCCCACGTTCACCAGCTCCACTTTTTTGAAGTCGCCGCCGTCCTTCTCCACCATGGTCTTCAGCATGGGTTCGTTGTAGGGGATGCCGGGATAGCCCACCTTCTTCCCCACCAGGTCCCTGGGGCGCGTGATCCCCGAACCCTTCAGCGCCATGACGGAGTTGAGGGGATGCTGCACCAGTGCCGCAATGGAGACCACGGGCACCCCTGCGGCCCGGGCCAGCAGGACCTCCACCTGGTAGCTGATGCCGAAGTCGTCTCGCCCTGCCCCCACGGTCTGGAGCACGGTGGAGGGGTCGGCAGGGGTGTACAGGTTCACCTCCAGCCCCTGTGCACTGTAGTAACCCTTCTCCCTGGCGGTGAAAAGCCCTGCGTGGTTGCCCCAGGGATACCAGTCCAGGGCGACACTGACCTTCGTTGGAGACGCAGGGGACCCGGCCCTCTGGACGTTGCAGGCCGAAGCCACCAGGAGGGCCAGGACCATGCCAAGGACTGCCCCCAGGAACACGCTCTTTCGAGTTCCCATACCACTCCTCTCTCCAGCGTCTCGCTTAGCGAGACGCTGCAACTCGTACCACTGCACCATGAAGATCTCGACATGATGCCCCGCCTTCAGGCGGAGGCGGAAGATAGGGATGTGCATACCCTCACCGTGTTTCTAGCGCCTTGTGCCGCCGGGCTGTGTGATACCAGGGGAGCAGGAGACGCTCCAGAAGGGCCACGACGGCGAAGAGCCCAACGCCCATTGCCGAAAGGATGAAGATGGCGGCAAACACCAGGGGCGTCTGGAAGCGCGGCGCCGCCTGCACCATGAGGTATCCCAGGCCGGCGCTCGCCCCCACCCACTCTCCGATGACCGCCCCGATGACGCTCACCGCGATAGCAATCTTGGTGCCGGAGAAGAGGAAGGGGAGGGATGTGGGAATCTGGAGCTTCTGGAAGACCTGCCAGCGCCGGGCCCCCAGGGTGCGCAGCATGTTGATGGTGTCGGGGTCAACGGACTTGAGGCCGTCCACCATGTTCACCACGATGGGAAAGAAGGAGATGAGGGCCACCACGATGACCTTGGGGCGGATGTCATAGCCCACCCAGACCAGGAGGAGCGGGGCGATGGCGATGACGGGGATGGTCTGGGAAGCGATGACGAAGGGGTATACCGTGCGCTCCAGGAGCCGCGCGTAGGCAATCCCCACCGCCAGGGCGATGCCTGCCAGAAGCGCCACGGCGAAGCCTGCCAGCACCTCCTCCAGGGTCACCAGGGTGTGCCGCAGCAGGAGGGGGTAGCTGGAGGCCAGCTCCCCTCCGATGGCGCTGGGGGTCGGCAGCAGCCAGCGGGGGACGTGGAGGAGCCGCACCAGGAGCTCCCAGAGGCCCAGAGCGGCCAGGACCAGCAGGGCAGGGGGCAACCATTGCAGCAGGAAGGCCAGCAGCGTCCCACGGGCGCTGGACCCACGTGCTCCGCGCGGGAATGGTGGTGGTTGCTCTTTCACCGTCTGCTGCATCGCTGAGCTACGCCTCGGGCTTTTGTTCTGACTCGACCAGGCTTACCAGCAAGGAGGCTTTCATACGTGCGAATGCCTCCGAGGTGACTGCCTGATAGGTGCGAGGCCGGGGAAGGGGCACATGGAACACCTGCCTCACCCGTCCAGGCCGGGGTGTCATGACGTACACCCTGTCGGAGAGCAGCAGGGCCTCCTCCACGTCATGGGTGATGAGCACGATGGTCTTTTGCAGGGACTGCCACAGGCCCAGGAGCCAGGCCTGCATGGCAGCGCGCGTCAGGGCGTCCAGGGCCCCAAAGGGTTCGTCCAGGAGGAGCACGGGCTTGTCCGCCAGGGCGGTGCGGAGTAAGGCAGCCCGCTGCCGCATCCCGCCGGAGAGGGCATGGGGGTATGCTCCCTCGAATCCCTTGAGCCCGAAGGGCTCCATCAGGGCCAGGGCGCGGCGGCGGGCCTCCCCCCGAGGCACTCCCTGCACCTCCAGCCCCAGGACGGCGTTGTGCAGCACGGTGCGCCAGGGCAGGAGCAGGTCCTTCTGGTGCATGTACCCCGCCGTGCCCAGGCGGCGGCTCGAGGGTGCCCCGTCGAGCCAGACCGTGCCCCAAGTGGGCTCCTCCAGCCCTGCGATGATGTTCAGGAGGGTGCTCTTGCCGCAGCCGCTGGGCCCGATGATGGAGACGAACTCCCCCTCGTCGGCGTAGAACTCCACGTCCTCCAGGACCGGCAGGGCTGCACCGTGCAGGAAGAAGACCTTGCTGATGCCCTCCAGCCGGATCTTGGGGCGGGTCGGCTCTGGCTTAGCACCTACCGAGAGTGTCTGCATGACAATCCCAAAAAACATTGGGCCGCCTGCCGTTGGAGGGCAGGCGGCCCAAGCCATGTGCACACCGGGGCTTGTCGCCGGTTCCCTCCGCTGGCATTACCCAGATCAGGTTCCAGGGTCGGCGGCATTGGAGGGCCGCCCTCTCAGCCCGGCTCTACCGAGCTCCCCTTCGGCCTGTGTTCGCCGATAGCATAGCCGCCACGCGGGGAGTTGTCAAGCTCGCTTTCCCAGGCCTTCCCAAAGTGCCCTTGCTCCGATAGAATGGGACGCTTGCCCTGAGTGTCTTCTCGGGAGGAAGGCATGGCCTTGCGGGGGCGTGTGCATGACCGTTGAGAGCGGCCCGCCTGCGGCCCTGGCGGACGTCCGGGTGCTGGACCTGGCGGATGAGAGCGGAGCGTACTGCGGCAAGCTCCTGGCGGACCTGGGCGCGGACGTGGTCAAGGTGGAGCCGCCGGGTGGCCACCCCATGCGCCGCTACGGCCCCTTCCTGGGCGACCAGCCCAACCCGGACCGCAGCCTCTTCTTCTGGCACTACAACCTGAACAAGCGGGGCATCACCCTGAACCTGGAGTCGCCTGATGGGCAGGGCCTGCTGCGACGCCTTGTCGGGCGGGCCGATGTCCTCATCGAGACGTATCCCCCTGGCCACCTGGACTCCCTGGGGCTGGGCTACGGCGCCCTCCGGCAGGTGAATCCTGTCCTCACCGTCGTCTCCATCACCCCCTTCGGCCAGACCGGGCCTCGAAAGCACTGGAAGGGCTCAGACCTGGTGGCCCAGGCCGTCGGGGGGATGATGAGCGTCTGCGGCGACCCGGACCGCGAGCCGGTGCGCGTGGAGGGGTTCCAGGCCTTCAACGTTGCCTCTTCCTTTGCGGCTACTGGTGTCCTGATGGCCCTCCACTGGCGGGCCTTCTCGGGCGAGGGCCAGCATCTGGACGTCTCCCTCCAGGAGGCGGTGGACTCGGTCCTGGAGGTGGTGAACATCTTCTACATCTACGGGGAGAGCAACCCTGGACGCCAGGGGACCCGCCACGGCCTGCGAGGTGCTGGGCAGGTAGGAGACGTTTATCCATGCCAGGACGGCTACGTGTGCATGCTGGCGCCGGAGCCCCACCAGCTTCGCCCCCTCTTTCAGTGGATGGACCAGGAGGGGAAGGCAGAGGACCTGCTGCGGGAGCCCCGCTACCTGGTGGGAGGGCTGCGGCGCGACCCGAACGATGAGCGCCACATGCACCGGCTCATCAGCGCCTTCTTCAGCGGGAAGGCCCGCCAGGAGCTTTTCCGGGAGGGCCAGCGCCGCGGCATCACCCTGGCTGCGGTGGCGCAAGCGGAAGAGCTGGAAGAGAACCTCCAGCTCAGGGCCCGCGGGTTCTTCGTGGAGGTGGAGCACCCTGAGATGGGCAGACAGTTCACCTACCCTGGCGCTCCAGCCCTCTACCACGGGACCCCGTGGCGAGTCCGGCGCAGGCCGCCCCTGGTGGGGGAGCATAACCAGGAGATTTATCAGGGCGAGCTGGGCCTCACGCCCCAGGAGCTGACCTGGCTCTCAGGGGCAGGGGTGATCTAGTCAGGGGGTGGCCCGTGGCATTCGGCACCCACTGCGGGAAGGAAGTCCCAGTAGGCCCCAGGTTCTGTGGTAAGCGTGGGCGGCCAGTCGAGATCGCGCCGGCGAAGCAGCCTCAAGCCCCCCAACAGATTCCGCAGCCCCAGCCCCCACCAACCCCAACTGCTCCCCCAGTGTTCGTGGTTCCGCGGAAAGACCCAGCCATTGTGGACACATCCCACCCTCTTCCCTTCACCCTGGAGCGCGAGCCGGCGAGGCAGTAGGTCTGAGGTGGTCCCTGTGATGACAAGGTCGCAGGCTGAGGGGTTACTCAGCCCTTTCGTTTCAACCAGGTGAAAGATAGGACCATGTGAGGAGGGCAATAACAAGGTAGACCACTATGATTTTCATGCAGCCAAAGATCAGGTCTGCAGCGGCCAGCTTCGGATTCTTGGTCCTGCGTGGAGCCCAGTTCCACCATTGGCAGGCATCATCTGGCCTGACGAACATCCTGAGAAACTTACCCGTGGTACAGATCTCGTACACCCAATCCCTGTTGACCTCGCAGTGAAAAAATAACGACGCACACCACGCGGAGGGCATCAAGAGGGCGCGCTTGGCGCTCATCCCCCAACTCTGGCGTGGCTCGAAGGGTCTCATGGCGGCACCTCCAATCCAGGACTGCCAACCTGAAGGGGCCCTGGGATAGCGTCCCAGAGACCCCTTCAGGTTGCTCTCACGATGGCGCGTGATGTTACTTGACGGTAAGAGCCGCCTGACGGATGGCGTCCTGGAGCTTGGGGTCGGTCCAGAACTGACCGACCAGCGCCTGCTGCGCCACTGCAGCAGCGCGGACAGCCGCTACCTCTGCATTGCCTACGGTCCCGGCATCGCCAGCCTTGCCGGCCAGGGCCGCGTAGGCGTCCAGGGCCGTCTTCAGGGCTGCATCAGCGTTGTTCTTTGCTTTGAGGGCAGCGGTGACGTTGCCGAGCCATGTTCCATTCACAAGCTGGGCAGCGGCCCCGGCATCCTGGTAGTTTCCGCTCTTCCAGGAGGCCAGGCTGGCATCCAGTTTGGACTGCATGGCCGCCAGGACTGCCGCTGCCTGCACATCCGCACTGGTAGAGGTTGTCTTGGTCAGGTCGGCATTCCGCGCCGCGGCGTTGACCAGGCCCTGTCCAAAGTTGAATGACGTCAGAAGGGTCGCCACCAGCGGGGTCAGCTCCGTCACATTGGGGGAGGACTTCTGGAACGCCGAGTTCACCTTTGCCATATCGCCCTCAATGCTTGCGTAGGCGCTGGCGGACCGCTCCTTGATAC
>JACQUN010000007.1 GCA_016210285.1 Chloroflexota bacterium | reverse complement strand
CGGTGACCTGGCTGAGCGCCTGGATGATGTCCTGCTGGCTGGTGATGGTGAAGTCATCCTCCAGGACGCCATGGCGCTCCCGGAGGATGGCCGCGACCTCTTCCTTGGCGGCATCCACCTGCTCGGAGCTGGTGGCCTGCACGTTGATGGTGTCCACGCTGATGCCGCCGCCGCGGGTGGCCCGCTGGGCCTGAAGTCGCGTCACGAAGGTGGTCAGGGGCACCAATACCGCGTTGTCCTGGGATCCAAACGCCGTGCCCCCCTTGGATTCCAGCACCCCAATGACCCGAAAGGACTGCCGGTTGATGCGCACGCTCTTGCCCAGGGGGCTGCTGTCAGGGAAGAGGGTGTTGGCCACCTCTGCGCCCAGGACGGCGACCGAGGAGCGTGCCAGGACCTGTTCAGGGGCGATGAACTCCCCATCGGCGATGTTGAAGTTCCGCACCCATTGGAACTCCGGAGTGATCCCCAGGAGCTGGGCGCGGGTGTTCAAGCCACCTGCTACAATCTGGCCGAATCCGGTAACCTGGGGCGCCACCAGGCTGATGCTGTTGGTCTCCCCCGGCCCGGCAAGGGCGGTAGCATCCTCCAGGGTGAGGGATGCCAGGGTAGCTGTCCCGCGCACTCCTCCCTCGGTTGCCTGCCCGGGCTGGACGAAGAGCAGGTTGGTGCCAATCCCCTGGATCCGCTCCGTCACGGCGGCCTGGGCCCCGCGCCCCACGGACATCAACGCGATCACCGCCGTGATGCCGATGACGATGCCCAGCACCGTGAGGGCGGACCGCAGCTTGTTGGCGGCCAGGGCCCCTGTTGCGACGCGGAGGATGTCGAGGGGTGTCAAGGCGTGGCCTCCCGTGTCTCTTCTTGTTCCTTCCTCTGCCCGTGGGCCGGGCGTTCCTCCGCCACCAGCCGCCCATCGCGGAGGCGGACAATGCGGTCTGCCCTGGCGGCAACCTCTGGGTCATGGCTAACCAGCAGGACGGTGATCCCCTCGGCTTGCAGCTCCTCGAACAGGCGGAGGATCTCTGCCCCGGTGCGGGAATCCAGGTTCCCGGTGGGCTCGTCGGCCATGAGGATGGAGGGGGTGTTGACCAGGGCGCGTGCGATGGCCACTCGCTGCTGCTCACCACCTGAAAGCTCGTTTGGCCGGTGCTTGGCCCGTTGCGCCAACCCCACCCGCTCCAACATCTCCATGGCCCGACGACGGCGCCGACGCCAGACGCCTGCGTACACAAGGGGTAGCTCAACGTTGGCTACGGCGGAGGTACGGGAGAGCAGGTTGAAGGTCTGGAAGACGAATCCGATGCGGGCATTGCGCAAGCGCGCCAGTTGCGTCTCACGGAGACGGCTTACCTCCTGCCCCTCCAGTGTGTAGCGGCCCGCGGTGGGCCGGTCCAGGAGACCCAGGATGTTCATCAGGGTGGATTTGCCAGAGCCGCTGGGCCCCATGATGGCCAGCATCTCCCCCCGGGGGACCGACAGGCTCACACCCTCCAGTGCCCGGACCTCCACCGACCCTGCTCGGTAGATTCGGGTAATGTCCTCCAACTGGATGACTGTGTCCCTGGCCATGCTCAACCTGCCAGTCCTCTCTAGCGTATACCTCTGGGGAGCATCACGCCGCCCGGGCCCCCCCCGAAGCCTCCCTGCGGGGATTGGGTCTGGCTCCCTCGCGTGGAGGGCAGCACCACTCGGTCCCCCTCCTTCAGCCCGCTGAGAACTTCGGCGTACTGGTCGTTGGTAAGGCCTATTTCCACCGGCCGGGAGACGGTCTGGCTATTCTCAGCTACGCTCACTACCCTGCCCTGCTCCCCACTCTGCAGCGCCCGCAAGGGGACCATCAGCACATCGTTGCGCTGCTCGATGACGATCTGGACGGTGGCAGTCATGCCAGCCCGGATGGCCAGCAGAGGGCTGCGCTGGGCGCCTGGGTTCCCGCCGGGCCGCTCCTGACTCTGGGCTCCCTGGGCCCGGGGAGATGCGGTGCCCTGCGAGCCAGGGCGGAAGCCCTGCGCCTGCTGGGAGGGCCGGTTTGCGGCGCGCTGGGGCGATGACTCGGCGGCGCCCAGGGAAAGGGCGATGGTCACCAGGTAGGAAGTCACCCCCTGCTGAACCTGGGCTGTGGGCGCAACCAGAGAGAGACGTCCGCGAAGGGGCACGCCAGGCAGGGAATCCAGTGTCACCTGGGTCTCCTGGCCTATCTGGAGCTGAGCCACGTTGGTCTCGTCCACCTGGGCGGACACCTCCACCTGGGTGGGGTCAGCAACAACGATGGCCACGCCGGTGCCGACGCTCTGCCTAGGGTCTATGTTCACCGCCACTACCGCCCCGTCGTAGGGCGCCTTGAGGGTGGCCCCTGCAAGCTTGTCCTGGGCGTCCTGGAGGCTGGACTTCGCATTCTCCACCGCAGCCTGCAGAGTCTCCATCTGCACAGAGTCTGGGCCTGTCAGAAGCTGGGCCAGGTCTTCTTGGGCTTTCTGCAGGTTGGCCTGAGACATGGCAAGCTGACTCTCCTTCTCCTGGACCAGGACAGCATCAGGAGTTGCCAGGATATCCGACAGGGCTTGCTCGGCCTGGGCCTGGGCATGTCGTGCGGCATCCAGGGCGTCCTGGGCTTTTTTCAGGTTGTTCTGGGAGGTGGCCAGACCCTGGGAGGCCCGGAGTCGGGTGGTCTCCAGGGTGCTGCGAGCATCGGAGAGGTTGTTCCAGAGGGTCTGCACCGCGCTCACGATGTTGGCCCCCGGCCGCAGGATTTCAGCGGGGCTCTTGTAGAGGTCTTCGGGCCGCACCAGGATGCCAATGTAAGCGCTCTCCATGGTTGTTCTGTAGTTGTCCTCCTGGTTAGCAACCAGCCGCTCCGCCTGGGTGAGCTTAAGGTTCCACTCCTTTTGGCTGACAGTGGCGTCCGCCTGCGCACCCTCCAGGCTGGCCTGGGCGGTGCGCACCCCTGCCTGCGATGAGGTCACCTTGAATCGGGCGTCGTCAATCTGCTCGGCGGTGTATGGCGCCCTGGCCTTGTCCAGGGCGTTCTGAACGCTGGCCACTGCCGCCCTGGCAGCGCCCACCGCGGCCTGCGCTTTGGCGATGTCGCCGGGAGAGATAGAGGTCCGGTACTCTTCCAGGGCCTTTTGCGCCTTGCTGAGACTGGCTCTTGCTTGTGCCACCGTGTTCTCTACAGAGCGGGTATCCAGACGCGCCAGGACCTGCCCTGCTTTCACCACCTGGCCCGGGCGCACGAGCACCTCTTGCACCGTCCCGCCAGTGGCGAAGGAGAGCTTGGCCTGATTGGGGTAGCTGGTGCTGCCGGAGGCGGTGACGCTGACGATGAGGTTGCCCCGCCGCACCTCCGAGGTCTGTAGTTCCACCTCGGCTCCCGCCTTGCGGCCCACCAGGCTGCACGAGGCCAGCAGCGGGAGGGCTGCCAGCACTGCTACCAGAAACAGAAGTGTCCACGGGGGGATCCTGCCCAGAAGGGGCGCATTGAGGCGGCCTCGCATGGGCCTGTTGGTGCTCATGTCTGGGTCCTCCTTATTCCTGGCCGGTTCCAACGGAGATCTTCTCCAGCCTGTCTGAAGGGTGGCATAATGCCGCAGCCTGGGGGTTGTGGCCTCGCGGGAGATCCCGGGAACGATGTGCAGCTTCGGCAGTGCGGGCGACCTTCTTCTCCATTATATGCCAAACGGTGTAGAGCCTCCCTCGCGCTAGAGGGGCACTGTACTGTAACGCATGCGAGGCGGCGGGGTTAGTCCCAGCCAGCGTCGTCCACCGCACGGCGGGGGCCAGGGCCTTTCGGCGTGCTGTTTCCCTCAGTTGAAGCGGTTCATCGCTGCGGCCAGCCCTTCTCTGAGGATACAGGCTACGGCGTCGGCGACACGGGGCATGACCCCCTGCATGACGGCTTCCTCTTCTGGGGTGAAATGGCCCAGGACATAGGTCACCTCATCCAGCCCCTGGGGAGGGCGGCCGATGCCCACCCGGAGGCGGGGGAACTCCTGGTTGCCCAGGGCTGCAATAACGGACCGCATGCCGTTGTGGCCTCCCGCGCTGCCCGAGGGGCGGATGCGGAGCTTCCCCAGGGGCAGGTCCATGTCGTCACAGAGCACCAGCAGGTCAGGCGGGCGAACGCCGAAGCGGTCTACCAGATACCGGGCGGCCTCCCCACTGAGGTTCATATACGTCCTGGGGCGTGCCAGGACCACAGCGGCCCCCTCCAGAATCCCCTGGCCCAGCAGGGCGTGGCGGCTTCGCTGGGCCATGGGGATGCCGCTCCGGGCCGCCAGGTACTCCAGGCAGCGTGCCCCGGCGTTGTGGCGGGTGCGTGCGTAGGTCGCCCCGGGGTTCCCGAGGCCGACGAGGAGTTTCATGGCTGGTGCAGAAAGGAGCGCAGGAACTCCACCACCTCCCGGTCAAGCACCTTGGCGAGGGCGGAGAGGTCGCTGACCTGTGCCAGCTTGATGAGACGGTCCACCAGCTCCGTGCCCGGCTGACGCAGGACCGCTTGCATGGCGCGGGAGGTGAGACGGCGGCTCCTCGCCTGAAGGGCCTGGCGAAGGGCTGCCAGGTGGGTTTCCACCTCCTGGCGCGGGACCTGTTCGCTCAGGGAGAGCGAGCAGGCGAGACAGACGGGTGAGAAGGCGAGGGGTAGCTCGGCTTCCTGCACTGGGCAGGGTTTCACCCGCTCCGTCAGCTCCTTGTGTCGCTGAGGCAGGTCGGTTCCCAGAGGTCGCCCCAGCTCTGGGATGGTGTTGAGCAGGCCCAGGGCCTCGATGGAAGCGGCGGCCTCCTGGAGGCGAGTGTGCAGGTCCGCCGCCTCCCCGTGGTGCGCCGTGTGGTGCTGCATGTAGCGCTCCCGGTGGCTGGAGATGAACTGGGCTACCTGGGCTCGTATCCCTGGCCAGAGCCCTGGACTGGCCGCAAGGGCTGCAAGATTTAGCTGGGCCAGCAGCAGGTCTCGGTCAAGGGCGACCTGGCGATGGCCGGGTCCGGGGTGGATGGCGTCAAGGTAGACGTAGGCGTCGATGATCTCGTCGCCCACCAGGGCCAGCTCATATGTTGCCTGATACGCCCTGAGGGCCTGGCGCAGCTCGTGCAGCCCGGCAAAGACCGTTCGGCAGCCCTGGCAAAAGGCGCTGGCGTCCTGGGCGCCTGTGATGGCTTTCAGCCGGTCCAGGGAAGTCAGAAGCTCGCTTGGAGAGGGCTGGCTCAGGGCAACCTCCAGCCGGTGGAGGGCTTCCCTGGCCCGGGCAGTGCCCCTCCCCAGGTTCTGCAGGCTTTCCATGAGCAGTCCTTGCTGGGCCTCTTCCTCTGCCGGTGAGGGGTCCATGAGCAGCCCCGGGTTCACCAGCCGGGCGTAGGGGAGCACGGTGCGCCAGCTAGGCTGGCTGGGGGAGCGGAGGGTTTCCATCGCCTCGCCCGAGTCTTCAGCCCAGGCCAGCTCAGACAGCAGGTCCCACGTCAGGCGGTCGCCGGGGAAGGGCTTTCCATCCCGCGTCTGCAGGTGGTGCCCCTGCCGGAGGCCGAGCTCAACGGGGGGACTGTTTCGGGCTACGAAGGCCATCAGATAGAGGGTGGGGAGGGGTGGCGGAAGCCCATCGTTGGCCAGGGTGTCAATCAGGGGTTTGGCAGGCAGCGGAAGTCCAGAGGCCCGTGCCCGGGTGAACTCCTTCGTCACCAGTTGTAGCGGAAGGCATCCCGCAAACTCGGGGAGGGTGAGGCCCAGACCTGGGCCGTAGCAGGCCAGGGTCTCCTGCGCCTGTGAGGTCGGGACAGGCGCAAAGAGGGCGTCGAAGAGCTGCGCCACATCGCCGGAGGCGAGGGGTCGAGGGCAGGAGGAGAGGTCCACAAGGGCCCTGGGGTAGGCGTGGGAGAGGAGAGCCCGTGCGAGGGTGTCCGCCCATTCCCTAGGAACAGGGCTATTGAAAACCGCCTTTGGGTCCAGGCGCAACTCTTTCACGCCCACAATACGACCCGCGCTGAAGTCGGCGGCTTGCTGGTGCAGGACCTCCCCAAGGAGGTGGTGCTCCTGGGCTTCCAGAGGCCCCAGGAGGTCCTGCAGGCCTCGGTCAGGACCGGCACGGTAGACAGCCTTGGCCTCCCGCACCTGGTGGAGCTGGCGGCGGGACCCTTCCTGGTGACCTGGAGCGTGAGGAACGCACACGGCGATGCGCGGGTCTCCAAGGCGCATAGGAGCACGCTGGGGCTCCGCCAGGAGCACAAGCCGAAAGTAGGTGCCCGGCGGTAGCTGGTTGCCCCACGCTGGGTCCCACTGGCGGGCGGTGATGATCTCTCCGGGGTACTCCACGCCCCAGTAGGCGGCGGACCAGGACAGCCGCCCGCCGGAGTTGGAACCCAGGAAGAACTGCGAGAGCTCGTCTTGGCCTTGCACGGCTGCCTTCTCTCCCCGTCCCTTATGCAGGGCGCTCAGCTTGCTCAGCCTTCTTCAAGAGCGCCAGGAGCTCCTCTTCGGCAACAACCCTGGTGCCGAACTTCCCCGCCTGTTCCATCTTGGTTCCACCGGGCTCCGTGCCAGCCACCAGGTAGCTGGTCTTGCGAGTGATGCTGTCGGTGGCCGTCCCACCCATGGCCTTGACCCTGGCCTCGGCCTGGGAGCGGGACATGGACGCCAGGGCGCCGGTGAAGCAGAAGCTCAGCCCAGAGAGGGGAAGCCCCACGGCAGCCTGTGTCCTCTCCTGCCCCGCACTCACTCCTGCCCTGCGCAGCTTTTCGATGAGGGCCCGGTTGCTTGGGTCCTGGAAGAACGAGACAACGCTGGCTGCTATCTTGGGCCCGATGCCCTGGGCCTGGGTCAGCTCCTCCTCGGTGGCCTCCATCAGGCGGTCCAGGGTCCGGAAGTGGGAGGCCACCAGCTCGGCGATTTCCGAGCCCACGTGGAAGATGCCCAGGGCGAAGACAAGGCGGGCCAGGGAGCGACGCTTGCTGGTCTCAATGTTCCGCAGGACCTTGGTAGCCAGCTTGTCCCCCATGCGTTCCAGGGGCACCAGGTCCTCCTTTTGGAGGCTGTAGAGGTCGGCCACGTCCTTCACCAGCCCGTGCTCAAGCAGGGTGCGGCACCACTGCCCCCCCAGCCCCTCTATGTCCATGGCCCCCTTGGAGACGAAGTGGGTGAGCCGCTCGAAGAGCTGGGCAGGGCAGGAGGCGGTGGCGCAGCGGGCCATGGCCTCCCCTGGGGAGTGCGCCACCGCGCCGCCGCAGACGGGGCAGCGGGAGGGCATCCGGAACTCCCGCTCCCCGCCGGTGCGGCGGGCCGTCACAGGGGCGACCACCTGGGGGATCACCTCCCCGGCCCGCTCCACCACCACCCAATCCCCGATGCGCAGGTCCTTGCGTCGGATGTCCTCTTCGTTGTGGAGGGTGGCCTGTTTGACCGTGACGCCGCCCACCTGGACCGGCTCCAAGATGGCGTAGGGGTTCAGGCTGCCTGTCCTCCCCACGTTGATGCCGATATCCAGCAGGCGGGTCACTGCCTGGTGCGCGGGCCACTTGTAGGCTACGGCGTAGCGAGGCTCCCTCCCCACCACGCCGAGACGGTCCCACAGGGGCAGGGAGTTCACCTTGAGGACAACGCCGTCGGTCTCGTAGTCCAGCGCGACGCGCCGCTCCAGCCAGGAGCGGTAGTAGTCCTCGGCCTCCTGGGGGGTGGCGCAGTGGCGGTTGTGGGGGTTGGTCTTGAACCCCAGCTCCCGCAGATACTGGAGCAGGGCCCACTGGGTATCGGGGACCCTATCTCCCTCGGCGACGCCGATGCCATAGACGAAGATGTCCAGGCGACGGCTGGCAGTGATGCCGGGGTCCAGTTGCCGGACGGCGCCTGCGGCGGCGTTGCGCGGGTTCGCAAACAGGGGAAGCCCCTCCGCCTCCCGCTCCTGGTTCAGCCGCCGAAAGGCCTCCCTGGGCATGTACACCTCGCCCCGGACCTCCAGCAGGTGAGGGCCCTCCCGGAGCAGGCGCAAGGGGATGCTCTTGATGGTGCGCAGGTTGTTGGTGACCTCCTCGCCGCGGTAGCCATCGCCCCGGGTTGCGCCCTGGACGAGGACGCCATCCCGGTAGAGGAGGGAGACAGCCAGCCCGTCAATCTTCAGCTCGCCCGTCATGTCGAAGTCGGCCCCCTCCAGGAGCCGCCTGACCCGCTCATGCCAGGCCTGGAGCTCCTGGGGGTTGAAGGCGTTGGCCAGGCTGAGCATGGGCACCCCGTGAGCCACGTCTCGGAAGCCCTCGGCTGGGGGTGCCCCGACCCGCTGCGTTGGGGAGTCCGGCGTAACCAGCTCGGGGTAGCGCGCCTCCACCTCCTGGAGTGCCCGCATCAAGGCGTCGTACTGGGCGTCGCTGATGACCGGGCTGTCCAGGACGTAGTAGCAGTAGTTGTGATGGCGGATCTCTTCGCGGAGCTCCCGCACCCGCTCTGCGACCTCGGGAGCCACGGCCATCGGTGCGTCCTCCAAGGGGTCGGGTTTGACCGGCCCGGTTCCCTTCCAAGAGAGAGTATAGCAGCACAGTTGCAGGCGAGGGAGAGTCCGTTCACGCGGCGCAACCTTCTGCTGCCGAGGGGATGGGTGCCTTTCCCTCCCCAGGGATGGGGGGATATACTGGTGGCGTGTCCGCGGTTGCTCGCCTGCCTCCTGCCGTGCTGGGGCGAGTGCGTCTCCTTCGGCAGTCCTGATGGGAACCTGCGACTGCGGATCTCAACGGCGATGCGGAGAGGGCAGCGATGGCAGTTGTTCGTCCTTTTCGGGGCATCCGATACAGCCCAGCCGTGGTGGGCCGGCTCTCCCAAGTCCTCTGCCCGCCCTATGACATCATCACTGGGGAGCAGCGGGAGGAGCTGTACCGGCGAAGCCCCTACAACATGGTGCGCTTGGAGTACGGGAAACCGTTGCCTCTGGATGGCGAGCGGGAGGATGTGTACACGCGTGCCGCCAATCTCTACCGGCAGTGGCGGCAGGACGGTGTTCTTCTCCAGGAGGAGCGGCCCGCCATCTACCTGCTGGAGGAGGAGTACCTTCAGGCGGGGGTGCGCCGAACCAGAAGAGGGGTCCTGGCCGCCGTCCGGCTGGAGGAGTACGACAAGGGGATCATCCTTCCCCACGAGGAGACCTCGCCAGGGCCCAAGAAGGACCGCCTTCGGCTGATGCAGTCCTGCCATGCCAACTTCAGCCCCCTGATGGCCCTCTATCGGGACCCAGGCGGCCTGCAGGAGCTTCTGTCCCGGGAGACCCAGCGCCCTCCGGACCTTGTCGCGCAGGGTTGGGATGCTGTTGCCTGTCGCCTTTGGGTGGTGAAGGATGCCCAGACCCTTCAGGAGGTGGGACGGGCCCTGTCGCCGTTGCGCCTCTACCTGGCCGATGGGCATCACCGCTATGAGACAGCCCTGCAGTTTCGAGATGAGGCCCAGGCCGCGAAGGCCGATGCCCCTGCTGACGCTGCCCTCCGCTATGTCCTGGCCTGTCTCATCGAGCTCCACGACCCCGGACTTCAGCTCCTCTCCTTCCACCGCCTGCTGCACCCCTTGCCCCCTGAGCGGCTCATCGCCCTGCGCCAGAGGGCCGCGGCTCTGTTCGAGGCGGAGGCTTACCCGCTGCCAGCGCTCAGCACGGCGGCGTTGGAGGCGTTTCTGCGGGTGCTCGACAGGGAAGGGGCAGGTCGGCCCGCCCTGGGCTGGCTTGAGTGCGAGGGCCCAAGGCTGACGCTGCTGCGCCTCAAGCCCGGCCTGGCCCCACACCAGCTCCCCCCAGCGCCTGCACCTGAGCTCTCCCGCTGTGAGACGTGGCTTCTCCATGCGGGGGTTCTGAATCCTGTCCTGGGCCCGGACCCCCGGGAGGTGCAGCAGCAGGTGTCCTTCCTCCATGACCTGGGGGAGGTCGTTGCGGGTCTGCAGCGGAACGAGTCGCCTGGCGCCTTCTTGCTGCGCCCCATCCCCGCGGAGGACTTTCAGCAGCTTGTGCAGGCTGGCCAGCGGTTGCCCCCCAAGACCACCTACTTTTATCCCAAGCTACCCACCGGCCTGATCATCAACCCGCTGGAGGGTGTGCTCTAGTGTGGAGTCCTTGAGATTCCCTAAACT
>JACQUN010000036.1 GCA_016210285.1 Chloroflexota bacterium | reverse complement strand
TCACGGTGTACTGTACCGCCTGCGGGAACTGCACCGTAACCCTGACGGTCGGCGTGAATACCACCTGCTGATTTTGCGTGACCTTTATGAACGAATCCGCGTCAAACGGGTCGGCGTTGAAGGCGACGCCAGGCACGACGGGAGGTAAGTCAACACCCAAGACCTGCCCACCGGGCAGTTTCTTCAGGAACTTGGTGAAGTTCAAGTCCATGTCTATGAAGTTGGGGCTAGAACCGCTGGCGATGAGCGACCTGCCGTCGGGGCCGACCACGGTTGTGAGCTGGAGGTCGGGCGGCGCGAAGGTGCCGCTGACGCCGGTGAGGTAGCCGAATGCAGAGCTAATCTGCTTCTGGTTCAAATAGTCCTGGCCGGGCACCACCTGGCCCGCGATAAGCAAGGTCTGCCCATCCGATGAGGTGACGGGCTGGTTCAGATACGAGAGGTTGAAAGACGGAAAGAAGTCGGTCCGTCCGCTGCAAGTGAACACGCAGACGTTGAAGAAGCCGTTGGCCGCGATTGCCATGTCCCCGTCAATGCTCACCCGGCCGCGAGGAATGCTGACCGCCATGCTGCTGCCAGGTTGCAGCGTCCAGCTAGAGCCAATCGTGATTGTCTGGCTCGTGCGGAAAGAGTCTATGGTAGGTATATCCATCTTGATCTGCACCGGATAGTTGACATTCACTGACCCTGCACCAATGTCGCTGAAGCTCACCTTCAGGCCGAGCTGGCCGCTGGTGCCGCCGCCTACCTCGCCGCCGAAGCTCATGCCCGCGAAGCTTTGGATGTCGCCCTGGCTATCCGACTCGTTCCAGTCCGTGGAGAACAGGTCCACCGTCTTGGTTGGCAGGGCCGCCGTGGCGCCTGGCCCCCACGCGCTCTGGCCGGAGGTGGCGAACGTGACGTTGTAGGTCAACGTTTGCGGTGGCGTCGACACGTGGTCCGCTTGTGTCGACTTCGTCATTAGAATGACGGTGGCAATGAGGATTCCAAGCATAGTAACGAGGGGTATGAGAACACTCAGACGCAAGTACGCTTTCTTGGCGGGGTGGACAACGGACACGGCTTTCTCCTTTTTGCGCTCTTGTCGGGGTTAGCTGCTCCGAACAATCTGGGTTAGCCCATCCGAATAATCTGGGTTAGTCCATCCGAATAATCGGGGTTAGCTGCTCAGACTATTCAGTATATGCTAACACAAAACCTATACTAGTGCAAGCACTATCAGCAAAGATGGTATTCGTGTCATTGTCACTGTATAGGGAGAGGATAGTAGCCACACGCCCCAAGCCTGCCTTCAGGCATATCTTCGGGGTTGCGACTACCCACAAAGGCTCAGAGGTTGTCTTGATCAAAGAGCCTCAGGAACAAAACCGCTCCTGAGGCTCAATCAGACCCGTGTTTGTGGTGGAGACGGGGGAGAGTCGAACTCCCCGTCCAAGGAACACCCCGCCAGGATATGCTACAGGCTTTTCCGGCATTTGGTTCTCGCCTCAGCGCCCTCTACCGGCGAAGGACGCGGAGGCCAGCCGATGGTTCTTGGGACCGGGCCTATCGGCGTCCACCCGGGCTGCACCCCGACTTGATGGCGCCCGGTGCCTCCCTTCGGGGGAGGAAGGGCCGGACGGGCTGCCTAGCTAGGCAGCCAGTACGAGTTCGCGCTCGCCAGTTACTTTTTTGCCGCCGGATTTACGAGGGCGACGGCACCTCGGCCTGCGATCCCGCAGAGCCATCCCCTGTCGAGACCACGCGTCCCCACATGCATTAAGTGTACCACATGCTTCTGGGGCTTTCAGCGGTTGCCTGGAGACTTCCCTGGGTCATTCCTGTGCTACAATAGATTCACCGAACGCAGCGAGGGTGGGAGAGCAAGCATGGCCGTGGGCTGCAGGTCCCCAAGCAGACTGCTCTTGGCGTTGGCAGTCACTGCTCTCGTGCTGGTGATTGCCTGTCGGCCATCACCCTTCAGCAAACCGACTCCTACCGAACCGATGCCGACGCCCAGTGCCGCCGTAGCTGCGCCACCCCCCCAGACAGGGGAGGTGCCGGACGCCTTCGGGGCCCTTTGGGAGGTGTGGGGGATACTCTTGAAGGAGTATGTTGACAAGAAGGCGCTGGATGGAAGCAAGCTCAGCCAGGGGGCCATTCAGGGAATGGTGAAAGCCCTCGGCGCCCAGGGTGCTGCTGCCACAGGCGTCGGGCAAGGGATGCCCACCCCCGAGGAGGGCGCCCGTCTTCCTCGGGGCGCGCCTGAAGCGCTCAGGCCAGTGTGGGAGAAGTGGGTTGCCCTCTACCGCCAGTCCGAGGGGAGGGCGGCCCTGGATACCGCCAAGGCCAGCCAAGGGGCCATCAGGGGGCTGCTGGAGGCCCTGGCGGACCCGCATACCGAGTATATCGATCCCCAACGGTACCGGCTGGAGGCTCAGGACTTCCAGGGCAGCTTCGAGGGTATTGGCGCCGAGGTCTACAACCAGGGCGGCAAACTGATCCTGAACCCTCTCAGCGGGAGCCCGGCGGAGAAGGCCGGCATCCGGGCAGGGGACATGGTGGTGGAGATCAACGGAGCCAGCACCGAGGGGTTCTCGGTGCTGGACGCCGTCCGGCTGATCCGCGGCCCCCGGGGGAGCAAGGTGACACTCACGGTGTTGCACCTGAGTGAGACCCAGCCTGTGCCCATTGAGATATTGCGCGGCGTCATCACCCTTGAGAGCGTCCACTGGAACATGACCAATGACAGTCTGGCCTATGTGCGTATCTCCAGCTTCTATGAAAACACCGACCAGGCTCTGGAGAGCAAACTGAAGGAGGCGCTCGTCAAAGGAGCGCAGGGCGTGGTCCTGGACCTGCGGAACAACCCGGGTGGATACCTCAGCGTTGTGGTGGATGTGGCAAGCCACTTCCTCCGGGAGGGGCTGGTGGTGTACGAGGTGGACGGAGTGGGCAAGCGGCGGGACTGGAAGGTGCACAAGGTCGGCGTGACAACCGACCTTCCGGTGGTCGTCCTGGTCAACCAGTTCTCAGCCAGCGGCAGCGAGGTTCTCGCGGGCACCCTGCAGGACCATGAGCGCGCCCGGGTGGTCGGCACCAAGACCTTTGGGAAGGGCAGCGTGAACTTGCTTCGGCCTCTCAGCGATGGCGGCGGCCTCTACTTCACCTCCGCCCGGTGGTACACCCCCAAGGGCCGCCTCATCGAGGGGTTGGGGTTGGAGCCTGACGTGCCTGTCGTCGCCACAGTGGGGCGACAGGGGGATGCCCAGTTGGACAAGGCCCTGGAGATTCTGCGGGGCCAGCTTGGAGCACGAGCCGCCCGCCTGCTGCACTCCCCAGCTACGCCGTCACGCTGAACCCCTGGGCCATTGCCGCCAGCGGTAAGGGAGCACATCTGCGCCGATGAAGGGGCGACCGAACACACCTGCCCGGTCAGCGGTCGTTTGGATGCCCTTCGCGGGGGAGTGGCATGCCTTCTCAAGAGCATCCGGTCAAGACCATCACCGTGAACCGCAGGGCCCGCTTCGACTATGCCATCCTGGACACGTACGAAGCGGGCCTGGTGTTGACCGGGACGGAGATCAAGTCTGTTCGAGCGGGGCGAGTGAACATTCGGGACGCCTACGCAGGCCCCGAGGGCGGCGAGCTGTGGCTGTTCAACTCCCACATCGCCAGATACGATGCTGCCAGTATCCACAACCACGAGCCCACACGTCCTCGAAAGCTGCTCCTCCGCCGGGATGAGATGGCGGACCTCATCGCCAAGGTCTCTCGACGAGGCTTCACGATCGTCCCACTGCGCCTGTATATCAAGGGGAGGGTGGCGAAGGTGGAGCTTGGCCTGGCCCGGGGCAAGCGCAAGTACGAGAAGCGCGAGGCCATCATCGAGCGAGAAGCGGACCGGGAAATCGAGCGGGGCATGAAGCATCAGGAGTAAGCGGGGCCCTCAGCCGCCTCTCCAACCTACCGAATCTAGTGCCCTGCGCCAGATCCAGGCGCTCTCCCGAAACGGACAGGCACCAGCACAGCGGCAGCCAGCAGACCCGCAGCGGCGGCGTACCAGAAAGTAGTCTTGATTCCGAACTCGCTCGCAAGGTACCCGGCCAGGACAGGAGAACCCAACGTGAAGGGCTGGCTGAACAGCCCCATGACGCCCATGGTGCTGGCCTGCACACCCTCCCCGGCAACATCCATGACCGCCGTCTGGGTGATGTTCAGGATGGCGTAGAAGAACATCCCCAGGGCGCCGATGACCAGCCCCAACTGGATGCCCCCGTGCGCGAAGCCGATGGCCAGGAAGAGAAGCCCCATCGCGGCAAAGCTGGGGACAATCACCGCCTTCCGCCCTACCCTATCGGAGAGGACCCCCATCACCGGCTGCGAGACCAACCCCATCACATAGAGCAGCGTGAGGTACACCCCCAGAAGAAACGAGGAGTACCCCAGGGTCTCCTTGATGTAGATGGGCAGGAAGGTGAGGATGCTGAGCCTCGCCATGCCCATGAGCGCGTTGGAGAGCATCACCGCCAGGACCTGGCGGTTCGTGAGCAGGCCCCTGATGCCGCTGACGTAGGAACGGAACGGCGGCCTTGGCCCGGGCTGGTGGTACATGCCGCCCAGGCCCCTCCAGAGGACCAGGGCGAAGATCAGGGCTGGGATGAGGTGGACTTGCAATGCAATCCGCCAGGAGACAGTGAGGATGATGGCCCCCACAATCACCGGCGCCAGGGAATCGCCGATGCTGGCACCTACTCCGTGAACCGACAGGGCAAAGCCTCGACGGTCCGGGAACCGGACAGAGAGGGACCCCATAGCCCCCGGGTGCCACAGAGCGGTGCCCAACCCGATAAGGCCCACGCCCGGCAGGACCCAGGCGTAGGAGCGAGCGTTGCCCAGCAGGAACAAGCCCACACCGAAGGCTACGATGGCCGCCGCCAGAATCAGCGCGCCCTGCTGCGGGTAGGAGTCAGCCACGTAGCCTGATGGGAGGGTTGTGGCGCTGTTCACCCCCATCTGGGTCGTGGTGATGGTCCCCACCTGGATATCGGTCAGGTGCAGGTCGGCCTTGAGGAACGGGAGGGACAGCGACAGGAGCTGCGTGTACCAGTGCACGACAGTATGTCCCACCGTGAGGGAACTCAGAAAGGCCAGGCGTGGTCGCCCGATGGCGCGGGCACCATCCTGCAAGGTGGAAAGCGCACTTCTCACCAAAACCGCCCCCTACTCCAGCACCAGCCTCTCTGAGTAGAGCACTCCGCCGATGCTAGGCCCTCAGCACGTCACTGTCAACGGTCCTGCTCTCATTCACAATGATAGGTGACACTGGTAAAGTGCCATCATGCGAGGTATGCGTGGTGTAAAAGCAGGCACCCGGGACCTGGCCCGGGTGGTAGAGGTAAGGAAGACGGCCAGGCTCAGGCTGCGGTGGATGGACTACTACGAGGCTCATGGGAGGAACGCGTGGTACATGCCTTTGACCTCTCTCACCTGGTGAGGTAGAATCAGGGAGAGAGAGCGAGCACCCGAGGGGGAAGGTATGTCTGGCCATTCCAAGTGGTCACAAATCAAACACCAGAAGAGTGCGACCGACGCCAAGCGTGGGCAGCTCTTCACCAAGCTGATACGGGAGATCACCGTGGCAGCCCGCCAGGGCGGGAGCAACCCTGATTCCAATGTGCGGCTCCGCCTGGCGATTGAGAAGGCGCGCCAGAGCAACATGCCCCTGGACAACATCGAGCGGGCTGTCAAGCGGGCTGCGGGCCAGGGCGATGGCCAGACGCAACTGGAGGAGGTACTCTACGAGGGGTACGGCCCTGGCGGTGTTGCGCTCATGGTGTACGTGGTAACCGACAACCGCAACCGCTCCGTTTCGCTGGTCCGTGCTATCCTGGAACGGGGGGGTGGGAAGCTTGGCCAGGCGGGCTCGGTGAGCTGGCTCTTCGAGCAAAAAGGGGTGCTCACCCTGGAGGCTGACCCTGCAAAAGCAGAGGCCATCGCCCTCCAGACGATAGACCTGGGGGCTGAGGATTTCACCATTGACGGCCCTTTCCTTGAGGTCCGCTGCGCACCAGAGCGCTTCGAGGCGCTGCGGCGCACGCTGGAGGCCGAGGGGGTGCACACCGCCAGCGCTGAAATTGCCATGGTGCCCAAGACCACGCTCCCCCTGGACGAGAAGAACGCCGAGGTAGCCCTTCGGCTTCTGGACCGCCTGGAGGAATCGGACGATGTCCAGCGGGTCTACACCAATGCCGACTTCCCCAACGAAGTCCTGGAGCGCTATCGGGTAGCAGCATAGGCCATTCATGGGAAAGCGAGTCCTGGGCATCGACCCCGGCACCCTCCGCATGGGCTACGGCCTCGTGGAGACCCGGGAGGACGGGGTCCACTTCGTCGCCTCTGGCGTCCTCGCTTCCAAACGCTCTCTCCCCCTGGGGCAGCGTCTGCTTGGCTTGTACGAGGGTCTCCTTCACCTGCTTCGACGCTACGCTCCAGACACCCTGGCGGTGGAAGCGCCCTTTGTCCCCCGCGGCGAGACCAGCATGCGCTCCGCCATCGCCGTCGGGCAGGCCCAGGCTCTCGCCCTCATGGCCGCCGCAAGCCAGGGGATCCCCTGCCATCCCTATTCGCCCGCCCAGGTCAAGGAGACCGTGGCAGGGTATGGGCGAGGTTCGAAGGAGCAGGTGCAGGAGATGGTGCGCCTTATCCTGGGGCTGGAGACCCCCCCTGACTCCGCCGATGCAGCGGATGCCCTGGCCGTTGCGCTCTGCCACGTCCAACACCAGCATCTCACCGGGCTGCTGGCCAGCGCTGAGCAGGGGCAGGAGGGCTCCCCTTGATCGCAGGGCTGCGGGGCACCCTGGAAGCTGTCGGCTCGGGATGGGCCGTGGTAGGGGTGGGAGGGGTCAGCATCAAAGTGAATCTGCCGACCAACGCCGTCTCGGAGCTTGGCCCTCCTGGAAGTCCGGTGCGCCTCCACACCTCGCTCGTGGTCCGAGAAGACAGCCTGGCCCTGTACGGCTTCCTCACCGTGGAAGCCCTGCGCCTCTTCGAGTTGCTGCTGGGGGTCACGGGCGTCGGCCCTCGGGTCGCCCTGGGCATTCTTTCGGGCGGGACGCCGGAGGCCATTGCCCTGGCCATCGTCTCCGGCGACCTGGAGGCGCTGACACGAATCCCCGGGGTGGGCAAGAAGACGGCCAGCCGCGTGACCCTGGAGCTCAAGGGGAAGCTGGAGCGTGAGTGGGGTACCCTGGCAGAGGCCACGCCGGATTCTCAGGGCGAGGTCGTCGCGGCGCTCATGGCGCTGGGCTACTCAACTGCCGAGGCCCGCGGTGCAATCGCGGAGCTGCCCAGAAACGCCTCGCTCCCCCTGGAAGAGCGCGTGCGGCAGGCGCTCCAGCATCTTGGGAAACGGGTGTAACCCTGCCCCCTCACCTTGTAGTGTGTCCCCTGGTGGAGTGTGGCCCCGGGAAGCTGTGCCTCTCTTCGCTGCGTCATTCCTATTGACAAAAGCCATCGCTACCAGCAAAGTGTTGTGATGGACTCCACCTCAGGAGGACCCGCATGACAACGGGCGTTTGTCCCAAGTGCGGCCATGATGCATCGAAAAACGAAGAGCTTATCGTGGAGGGCAAGCTAGCGAGCCTTGGAGGGATTGCCCTCGGCAGCCTGATCAACCACCGTCTCGAAATCGTCGTGTGCACGAAGTGCAACTACATCCGTGAGCTGTACTACCGGGGCCGCGTGTTCTAGCCCTTCCACTCCATGGGCTGGCCATGGCAGGCCAGAGGCGCTTTCTGGCTCGCTCCTGCCCTGGTAACGATCACCTGGGTGCCGCAGACCTTGCACTCGTAGCGTTTCCCCAAATCATTGTATGGCACGGCCTCCTCCGGAAAACCGATGGGACTCTCGGAAATACGCCGCCGGTTTTCCCTCCCTCGACGCCCTCTGCTGCCAGCTCCGCAGCCTCTGGTCGAGCCCAGCCCCCTCATGTAGAATAGCTCAGGAGAGAGCTATGGAAGAACGACCCAAGAGGAGGTGGCGTCGTCCCCGCCGAAGCGGGGCAGCGCCGCCAGAGGGCAATGCCCAGGTCGCTGTGTCGGAGGAGCAGCCCCTCCCGCCACCTCCCCACGCAACGGCCCGAACCCAGGCGCCCGGCTTCGCTCACCCCAGCGAGGCCGAGTTCGCAGGGATCCTGAACTTCTACGGGCTCCGCTGGAGCTACGAACCCCGCTCATTCCCGCTACGATGGGAAGACGGCAAGCCAGTGGAGATGCTCACCCCCGACTTCTACCTCCCTGAACTCGACCTGTATCTGGAGCTCACCACCCTCAAACAGAGCCTGGTGACCGAGAAGAACCGCAAGCTCCGACGACTCCGGGAGCTGTACCCCGAAATCCATATCAAGCTCCTGTACAAGCGGGACTACCACCGGCTCCTGGCGAAATACGGGTTCGGACCGCTGGCCCAGGCCGATGTCCGCGGCATAGACAAGGTCCTCATCTCCACCAACCAGCTCCAGAAGCGGGTAGGTGAGCTGGGGCGACAGATATCCGAAGACTACGCCGGAAAGCAGCCGCTCCTGGTCGGCGTGCTGAGGGGTGTCCTGTGCTTCATGGCGGACCTCATGCGAGAGATCTCTCTCCCTGTGTCGGTGGACTTCATGGCCATCTCCTACTACAGCAGGGATGAGGGGGTCCGCATCACCAAAGACCTGGACCTGGCCATCACGGGACGAGACGTCATCCTGGTGGAGGACATCGTGGACACCGGAATGACCCTGCGTTACATCCTCCATCACCTGGAGAGCCGCCGGCCCGCCAGCGTGCGGGTCGTTGCCCTGCTGGACAAGCGGGTGCGCAGGATCGCAGAGGTGCCTGTTCACTACATGGGCTTTGAGGTCCCGGACGAGTTCCTGGTGGGATACGGCTTGGACTATCTCGAGCGCTACCGCAACCTGCCGTTCATTGGTGTCCTGAAACCCGAAGCCCCTGGGCAGCAGTCGTAGCCTGGGGATGGCAGCCGGGTACGCCCTTGAGGTCCTTCTGGGGATATCGGCAGGCTTTGCGAAAAAGAGGAGTCCCGAGTAACCTTGCCCACTCCACCTGCCCCCCTCCTCGTGGCCCTGAGGGAAGCGCCGGGCTAGCGTGATTACTCGGGACATTCCATTTATATCATACTTTTCAGCCCCTGTCAAGCCCCTAATCAGGCCCCCAGAGGCAAAGTTCAACACGGGTTCGCTTGTGGGAGCAGCGGTGGCGCCGGCGCGCCTAGAGCAGGCCTGGCAGGGCAGCGACGGTGATTCGTCGCTCTTCCACGTTCACTTGCTGGATGACGTCGGTGGTCGCGGGGATAAGCACCTCACCGCCAGTCCCGCGAACCAGGTACACATCGTTGCTCCCTGTTGCGAGGATCTCCGCAACCCGCCCGAGGTACTGCCCTGAGGTCGTCCACACCTCCATCCCGATGATCTCGAAGTGGTAGTAGGTCCCTTCGGGGAGGGGTGACACCTGGCTCTGAGGCACCTCCAGGAAGGACCCGCGGAGGGACTCCGCCTGCTCGAGGGAGTCAACCCCCTGGAGCTTCAGGACGGCGGCGCTCCCGTGAACCCGGGACTCCTCGCAACGGTACACCTGCCCCCGGATGGTGAACTGGCTTCCTGGGGAGAGGCGTTGAGGGAAATCGGTGGTGACCTCTACCTTGAGCGCGCCGCGAAGGCCCCAGGGGCGAAGGATACGGCCAATGGCGACATTATCCGCCCCTTGCGACGTCGAGGACTGAGAGTTGGGGGGCTCAGCCATAGGTCATGGTGCGGCAACTTCACTGAGGGGGCCAGGAAAGGATGCGCTACACAATTTCCAGGGTGACCCTCACACCTTGTTTCACTGCGGCAACTCTCAAGAGGACACGCATCGCCTGCGCCACTCGGCCTTGCTTGCCGATAATGCGGCCTTTGTCTTCCGGGGCAACCTCTAGCTGGATAACCGTCTGCCCGTCCTGCTGCTGTTCCGTGACCTTCACCGCCTCGGGGTTATGAGCAATGGACTTGGCGACAAACTCAACCAATTCCTTCATCGCTTTTGACTTTCTCCAGGACTCCCAGTTTTCGCAGCATCCGCTGGACAGGTTCCGAGGGTTGGGCACCGCGCCGCAGCCATTCTACCGCTTTCGCTTCATCAATGCGAACTGTTGGCGGGTCGGTGAGAGGGTTGTAGGTCCCCACCTGGTCCACATACGCTCCATCCCGGGGCGCGCGGGAATCGGCTACCACCACACGGTAGCTGGGCATACTCCTCTTCCCCACGCGGCGAAGCCTTATCCGAAGCATTGTGCTCCTCAGTCGGCTGTTGGTTCCTGCCTCACACGTTTCAAGTATTGTACCCCCCAACCTGCACCATGTCAACGTCAGAGCTAGGCACGGAGGGTCAGGGTTTCTTCGTTGTCACCCTGAACCCCTCGGCAACTCAGGGTAAACTCCGCGAAGGGTCTGGGGTGGGGAACGAAACCCCGCTCCACGAGATTCTTCGGTCGTCCTTCCTGGGAAGGACTCCCTCAAGCATGACAGGCACGACACTGCCGGCAGAACCGAAAGACCTTGTCATGGGGATAGGAGTATAATGGAAAGAGACAATGAAGCGTCGCGTGGACATAGGGCCGCCCAAGCTGTGAGGGCGGCCCGTACTTTTTTCACTTCGCGAGTCACGTCAAAGGAGGTGGCCATGAAGGTCATCGAGCACATGGAGACCTATGAGCATGAGCAGCTCGCTGTGTACGTGGATCGCAACGCTGGGCTTCGGAGCTTTGTCGCTATCCACGACACCACCTTGGGGCCTGCCCTGGGCGGCTGCCGCGTCTGGCCGCACCCCTCGGAGGAGGCAGCCATCACCGACGTCCTCCGTCTGGCCCGGGGCATGACCTATAAAAACGCGGCCGCTGGCCTCGACTTGGGCGGCGGCAAGGGCCTCATCTGGGCTGACCCACGAAAGGACAAGTCGGAGGCCATGTTCCGCGCCTTCGGGCGCTTCGTGGAATCCCTGGGTGGCCGTTACATCACCACCGAGGATGTGGGCACTGCCCCGGGGGACATGCTTCCCGTCCGGCAGGAGACGCGCCATGTGGTGGGTCTGCCCGTTGCCATGGGCGGCAGCGGCGACCCATCCCTGGCCACCGGATTTGGGATTTACCAGGGAATACGGGCCTGCATCAAGGAGGTGTATCACACAGACTCCGTCAAGGACATGGCCGTCGCAATCCAGGGCTTCGGGAAGGTGGCCTCTTTCCTGGTCCAGCACCTCCAGCGAGAGGGTGCCCGCATCACGGTGACGGATATC
>JACQUN010000033.1 GCA_016210285.1 Chloroflexota bacterium | reverse complement strand
GGACACGGTCCTGGACCAGATGGTAGGCGGCGGCACCACCCTGGTGGAGTGCAAGCTCACCGGCCGCCATGCCATCGGTGTGGACATCAACCGGGACGCCATTATGCTCACCATGGACCGCCTCAACTTCTCTGGCTCCGTCCTGGAGCCGCTGCCGCCAACCACCATCACCCTCTACCACGGCGATGCCCGTAATCTGGATGCTATTCCTGACGCTTCCATCGACCTCGTTGCCACCCATCCTCCCTACGCCAGCATCATCCGCTACACCCAGAAAGAGGCAGCGGTGGACGGCGACCTTTCCAAGATCCGCAGTATCGGCGAGTTCGCCGCCCAAATGCGCCTGGTGGCTGCTGAGGCCTTCCGCGTCCTCAAGCCTGACCGCTATTGTGCCATCCTAGTGGGCGATACGCGGCGTAACCGCCACTACGTTCCCATCGCCTTCCGCGTGCTCCAGTCATTCTTGAACGCCGGTTTCGTACTCAAAGAGGACATCATCAAGGCTCAATGGCACACGCAGACCGAAGGGCTATGGGCCAACCTTTCCCGCGAAAAGAACTTTCTCCTCATCATGCACGAGCACCTCTTTGTATTGCGCAAGCCTGCAATAGGGGAAGACCTTCGCCGTTACCGTGAAAGCACGGCATGGTGGGATGTCTCCTAGATCGAACAACTCTGCCTACCTGGCTCTGGCGAAGGGTCAGCGATTCGGGTTTGCTCATGCCAGGCTCAAGGAACCGTAAGCTCCCCAAACGGACGGAAGCCAGAACCTATGCCCTGGCCCCCTGGCGCTCCCTCAGCAATCGGCGGAGGACGGTCTGCAGGATGCCGCCGCTGGTGTAGTAGTCCACCTCTACCGCGGTGTTCACCCGTGCGATGGTGGTAAACCGCACCTGGCTGCCGTCCTCCCGCCGCGCCACCACCGCCAGCACCTTTCCTGGGGCCAGACCCTCCGCCAGACCCTGGACCTCATAGACCTCCCGTCCGCTGAGCCCCAGGGAGCGCGGGGTCTCCCCGGGCTTGAACTGCAGGGGCAGCACGCCCATCCCGATCAGGTTGGAGCGGTGGATGCGCTCATAGGACTCGGCGATGACCGCCCTCACCCCCAGCAGGAAGGGCCCTTTGGCGGCCCAGTCCCGGCTGGAGCCGGAGCCGTACTCCTTGCCGGCCAGGATGATGAGCGGAGTGCCCTCCTGCTGGTATTTCACCGCAGCGTCGTAGATGGTCATCTTTTCCCCCTGGGGGAACTTGAGGGTGTAGCCGCCCTCCACGCCGTCCAGCAGGAGGTTCTTGAGGCGGATGTTGGCGAAGGTCCCCCGCAGCAGCACCTGGTGGTTGCCGCGCCGGGCGCCGTAGGAGTTGAACTCGCTGGGCTGCACCCCCTGCGCGATGAGATACTGGCCGGCCGGGCTGGTGACGGCGATGTCCCCGGCGGGCGAGATATGGTCCGTCGTCACCGAGTCGCCCAGCACCGCCAGCACCCTGGCCCCTCGGATGTCCCGAAGGGGTGGCGGCTCCATGGTGAGGTTCTGGAAGAAGGGCGGCTCCTGGGCGTAGGTGGAGGCCGCATCCCACTGGTACAGCTCTCCCCCTGGGGCAGGGAGCGCCTTCCAGCGCTGGTCTCCCGCGAAAATCCGGCTGTACTCCTTCTTGAACATCCTGGGTTTCAGCGTCGTCCGAATCGTCTCTCGGATCTCCTCCTGGGTGGGCCAGATATCCTTGAGCAGGACAGGCTGGCCGTTGGAGTCATACCCCAGGGGTTCCGAGGTCAGGTCAATGTCCACCCTCCCAGCCAGGGCGTAGGCCACCACCAGCATAGGGGAGGCCAGGTAGTTCGCCTTGGTCAGAGGGTTGACGCGACCCTCGAAGTTGCGGTTGCCGGAGAGGACCGCCGCCACCACCAGGTCTCCCGCCTCCACCGCCTTCGCCACGTCGGCGGGGAGAGGGCCGGAGTTGCCGATGCAGGTGGTGCAGCCATACCCTACGATGTGGAAGCGCAAGGACTCCAGGAATGGCAGCAGACCGGAAGCCTCCAGGTAGTCGGCAACCACCTTGGACCCCGGCGCCAGAGAGGTCTTGACCCAGGGCTGGACCCGCAGCCCGGCCTCCACGGCCTTCTTGGCCACCAGTCCAGCCCCCAGCATCACAGAGGGGTTGGAGGTGTTGGTGCAGGAGGTGATGGCGGCAATCGCAACAGAGCCATGTCGGAGGTCAAAGGCCTCAGGACCCCGCCGAACTGCCAACGACTTGCCGAGGTCCTGCTCTTTGACCCCAAAGCCTCCATCCTTCAGGGGCTTGGGAAGCAGACCCTGGAAGCTCTTCTTGACCTCCGGCAGGGGCACCCGGTCCTGGGGGCGCCTGGGGCCCGCCAGGCTTGGCTCCACTTTGGACATGTCCAGGGTCAGGGTCTCCGAGAAGATCGGCTCCGGCGTATCGTCCGTGCGGAAAAGGCCCACCGCTCTCGTGTAGTGCTCCACCAGCTCCGCATCCCTCCCCGTGAGGCGCAGATAGGCGAGAGTCTCCTGGTCCACAGGGAAGAAGCCCACGGTAGCCCCATACTCCGGGGACATATTGCCGATGGTGGCCCGGTCCGCCACGGGGAGCTTGCCCACCCCTGGGCCGTAGAACTCCACGAACTTGTCCACCACCCCGTGCTTGCGGAGCATCTGCGTGACGGTGAGCACCAGGTCGGTGGCGGTGGCCCCTTCGGGCAGCTCGCCGACGAGCTTGACGCCCACCACCTTGGGCGCCAGCATGTAGTACGGCTGGCCCAGCATCACGGCCTCAGCTTCGATGCCGCCTACTCCCCAGCCCAGCACTCCCAGGCCGTTGACCATGGTGGTGTGGGAGTCTGTGCCCACGAGGGTGTCGGGGAAAACGTAGGTCTCGCCGTTCTGTCGTTCCTTCATCGCCACCTGCGCCAGGTGCTCCAGATTCACCTGGTGGACGATGCCGGCGCCGGGTGGCACCACCCGAAGGTTCCTGAGGGAGCTCTGGGCCCATTTGAGGAGGCTGTACCGCTCGACGTTTCGCTCGTACTCCCTCTCGACGTTGCGGGAGTAGGCGTACGCCGTGCCAAAGTAGTCCACCTGCACCGAGTGGTCAATGACCAGGTCCACGGGGACCAGGGGGTTGATCCGCTTGGGGTCGGCCCGAAAGCGGGCCATGGCGCTGCGCATCGCGGCCAGGTCCACTACCGCCGGCACCCCGGTGAAGTCCTGGAGGATAACCCGCGCCAGCTTGAGCGGGATATTGACCTCCCCAGGGTCAGGCTTCCACCCGGCCAGGGCCACCACATCCTGCGACAGCACATCGTAGCCGTTGACGTTCCGCAGCAGACTCTCCAGGAGGATCTTGATGGAGAAGGGGAGTCGAGACACTGGTGCGATGCCCTGCCTCTCCAGAGCGTTGATGTCAAAGCAATGGACTGTACCAGCCGTGCTCTCCAGCGCGCGCCTGGCTCCGAACTCGTCCCTGTACCCCATGTCGTCTCCTTTCCACTACCAACGAGCTGCGCCTTGGCCTGGGGTATTGTCTTCCCACCAGTTTACTGCATCGCAGGGGGTCGCAGGAAGGCGGGGTGGTGGGGGCACTGTTTGCTTGAGGTTGTTCCATGCGCCCTTTTCCCTGCGAGCTGGAGATGAAGCCAACCTGAAGCAAACAGAACCTCCAACCCTTGCCTTGACGCGCCCTTCCCATGCTCCTAGAATGCCTAGAGGGGTTCCATGTATGGCTCAGGTTGATATGCCTGCACAGCGTAGGGTAGAGCATCTGGTCTCGGCGGGGGGCGTGGTCTATCGCCTGGTCAACGGCACCATTGAGGTGCTTGTCTGTGGCCGGGAGAGCCCGCTGCTGTGGGGTTTGCCCAAGGGCACGCCCAACCCAGGGGAGAGCCTTGAGGAGACGGCGCTCCGAGAGGTGAGGGAGGAGACCGGCCTGGCTGTGGAGTTGGAAACACCCATTGACCGGATCATCTACTGGTTTGTCCGCGGCGAAGATGGCGTCCGGTGCCACAAGACGGTGCACTTCTACCTCATGCGCCCGGTGGGCGGCTCCCTGGAGGCGCACGACCCCGAGTTTGACGTGGTCCGCTGGTTTCCGGCGGGGGAGGCGCTGCGGACCCTCACCTACGCCAACGAGGCGGGCGTCGCGGAAAAGGGCGTGAATCTCGTCCAGCAGAGGTACAGGTCGTGACCGAGGAGATGATCGCGGGGGAGAAGGTGGTGCTCCGGACCAGGCGCCTCTCTGACGCCGCAGATGACTATCGCTGGCGGACCGACCCGGAGCTGACTCAACTGGATGCCACTACCCCCCTGCGCATGAGCCTTCCTGATTTCCTGCGCTACTTTCAAAGCGAGCTCCGCGACCCGAGCCCCTGGTCGAAGCGCTTCGCTATTGACGACCTGGAGGGCAGGCACATCGGCAACTGCATGTGCTACGACATTGACGTGGTGAAGGGGGAGGCGGAGCTGGGCATCCTCATCGGGGAGCGCGACTACTGGAGCAAGGGCTACGGCACCGACGCCGTTGTCACGCTGCTCCGCCACATCTTCACCACAATGAAGCTGCAACGGGTCTATCTCCATACGCTGGAGTGGAATCACCGGGCGCGTCGCTCTTTCGAGAAGAGCGGCTTCACGCCGCTCCGCCTTGTGCAGCGGGACGGGCAGACCTTCATGCACATGGATGTCCACAAAGAGGAGTGGCTCAAGCTCCATCCCGCTCCGAAGCCCCAGAGTAAGGGGAAGACCCCCTCTCAAGCCAGCTAGGAAGGGCTTTGCACAAGCTGCTACGCTGAGCGAAGCGAAGAATCCAGGCGCCGGTTCCGTTTGCTTCAGGTTGGCTTCACGTCCAGCTCACAGGGAAAAGGGCGAATGGAACAACCCCAAGAAACAATGCCACCCAGTACACGTCCTTGACACCCCCCCAGGGGTGGGGTAAACTCCCTGCGAAGTGTACTTCCAGGTACTCTCCCCCCAAGGGGATGTGATGCTATGGCGGACGCTCCACTCCTCACCGAAGAGCTCCGGCATTCGATTCTCAGCAGGCAATCCAAGCCCCTGAGCGCTCTGGTGGAGAGGGGGGCGGTCCGGCGCTTCGCCGAGGCCATCGGCGATCCCAACCCCCTCTGGAGCGACGAGGCCAAAGCCCGGTCGAGCCCCTGTGGCGGCCAGGTAGCCCCACCGACCTTCCTGCGCTCCCTGGGCAGTGAGTTGGGAGCGGTGATGGCAGACCTTCCGGGGACTCGCCTCCTGGACGCAGGCAGCGAGTGGGAGTACGTTGCCCCCATCAAGGCAGGGGACACCATCACCGCGGTGTCCCGAGTGGCCGACCTGGCCCAGCGGGCCCTGCGGGTCGGCCCTGCGCTCTTTGTTGTCACGGAGACGACCTATACCAACCAGTTCGGAGAGGTTGTCGCCAGGCAGCGGGCAACCCTGATCCGATACTAGGAGGCAGCATGACAACCGACGTGCGCACTGGTATCGAGGCGCTCAAGAAGCGCGTGGGGGTGGAGTCGGAGCCCGTGACGTATGAGGTCGAGCGGGGACACGTCCGCCGTTTTGCCGAGGCGGTCGGTGACTCCAGCCCGGTCTTCAACGATGAGCCTGCCGCCCGCAAGACCAGGCTGGGGGGCATGGTCGCCCCACCGACCTTCCTTCGGGCTTGCTCCCCGGGCCCCTTCAAAGTGCCGGTAGAGGGGCCTCTCAACCGTCGTCTGGACGGGGGCAGCGAGTGGGAGTACACCGAGCCGATTCGCCCCGGCGACCGCGTCACCGTGGTCCAGCGCCTGGCCGATGTAACGGAGCGAGCGGGGCGCATGGGCCCCATGCTCCTCACCGTGCGGGAGATACGCTACACCAACCAGTTTGGCCGTCTGGTGGCCACCCAGCGGACCACCGGCATCAGCTACTAGTCAAGCCTAGTCTGTCTGGAGGGAAGACGCCATGCCCAAACCCTTGTTCTGGGAAGATGTTCAGGAGGGGCAAGACATCCCTCCCCTGGTCAAGCACCCCACGACCCAGCAACTGGTCAAGTACGCAGGCGCTTCTGGGGACTTCTATCAGATCCACTATGACAAGGACTTTGCCCTGGGCAATAACCTCCCCGGTGTCATTATTCATGGCGCTCTCAAGAACGCCTTTCTGGGCCAGCTCATCACCGATTGGATCGGCGAGTATGGGGTGCTGAAGAAGCTGAGCTGTCAGTACCGCGGGATGGACGTGCCAGGGGACACCCTGACCTGCAAGGGGAAGGTCACCCGCAAGTATGTGCAGGATGGCCTTCACCACGTGGACTGCGATATCTGGGTAGAGAACGGCAAGGGGGAGAAGACCACCCCCGGTGCCGCCACCGCTATCCTTCCCTCCCGCAGCAACCCGCTGCTGGCCTGAATCCTTACAGGGGCCTCGTCTGGAGCAGAAAGCGTCAGGAGGTGTACTGGCGATGGTTGATGCCCTCAAAGACAAAGTGGCCATCGTAACTGGGGCGGGCCGCGGGATAGGCCGTGGGGTGGCGCTCGCTCTGGCCCAGGAGGGCGCCAGCGTGGTGGTGAACGACCCGGGGGTGGCGATGGATGGCACCGGAGGCTCCCGCTCCCCCGCCGATGATGTGGTGGCAGAGATCCAGAAGGCCGGTGGGCGAGCCGTGGCCCACTTTGGCGACGTGGTAGAGATGAAGACGGGAGAGGACCTGGTCAAGACCGCCCTGGACCGCTTCGGCAGGCTGGATGGGGTGGTCACCTGTCACGGCATCCTGCGGGACCGCATGGTCTTCAACATGGCGGAGGCGGAGTGGGATGCGGTCATCGCCGTGCACCTGAAGGGCACGTTCACTGTGTGCAAGCATGCCGCCATCCTCTTTCGCCAGCAGCGGTCAGGCAGCATCGTCACCTTCAGCTCTGAGTCAGGCCTGACGGGCAACTCGGGCCAGGCCAACTACGGGGCTGCCAAGTCGGGCATCGCAGGTTTCACCAAGGTGGTCGCCCGGGACCTGGGGCGCTACGGCGTCACGGTCAACTGCATTGCCCCCCGGGCCTGGACCCGCATGACCCAAGGGGTGCCCCAGGCAGCGAGGGAGATGCGAGCTCAGCGAGGCATTGCTGGCATAGAGGACCTGGAAGAGGGGGTGCAGCAGTGGCAGCCGGAGGACATCGGCCCCTTTACCGCCTTCCTGCTGAGTGATTTCGCTGCCAACGTCAACGGCCAGGTGTTCCTGGTGTACGGGAACACCGTCTCCCTGCTGGCTCAACCCAGGCTGGTCAAGACCATCTTCAAGCCTGCGGGGATCTGGACGGTGGACGAGCTTCGCCGGATTCTTCCGAGAACCCTGGTCAAGGACCTGGTAAACCCCGCCCCGCCGCAGCCGCCCCGCGTGTAGCGGCAGACTGGAGATTAGAGGAGGAAGCAATGGTGCAAAAGGAGAAGCTGCTGCAAGGGAAAGTGGCAGTGGTCACGGGCTCCGGGCGCGGGATTGGGCGGGGGGTGGTCATGGCCCTGGCCGAGAATGGCGCCAAGGTGGTGGTCAACGACCCCGGCGTGGCCGTGGACGGCACGGGCTTCTCCAAGGGGCCTGTGGACGAGGTGGTGGAGGAGATCCGCCGCCGGGGCGGGATCGCCGTCGGGAACTACGACTCCGTGGCCACCGTGGAGGGCGGCGAGCGCATTATCAAGACCGCGGTGGACAACTTCGGAACAATTGATATCCTGGTGACCCCTGCGGGCATCCTGCGAGACCGCATGGTCTTCAACATGGCGGAGGAGGAGTGGGATGCGGTCATCGCCGTGCACCTGAAGGGGACCTTCGCTGTTACCAAGAACGCTTCCATCATCATGCGCCAGAAGCGGTCGGGGCGGATCATCACCTTCAGCTCCACCTCTGGCCTCTACGGCAACTCCGGCCAGGCCAACTACGGCGCAGCCAAGGACGGCATTGCCGGGTTCACCCGTGTCTGCGCCCGGGACCTGGGGCGGTACGGACTCACGGTCAACTGCATCTCCCCCAGCGCCGATACCCGTATGACCCAGACGGTGCCCGATACCGCGCGGCAGATCCGGGCCCAGCGAGGCGTCCAGTCCGCGGGGGCTCTTGTCCCATTCCAGCTTGTCCGCCCCGCGGAAGCCATCGCCCCGGTGGTGGTCTGGCTCGCCTCCGAGGAGGCTGCGAATGTCAACGGCCAGATCTTCTACGTCAGCGGCGGCGTCGTGGGGCTCATGGGGCATCCCCTTCCGGTGCGCACCCTCCAGAAGGGCCAGGGGCGCTGGACGGTGGAGGAGTTCGCCGCTTTGTTCCCCAGCACCCTGGGCATGGACCTGGTGAATCCCGCCCCACCGGCGCCACCCCCACAGCAACAGCCTGCTCAGCCAGCCCAGGCTGCCCGGTAGAGGCGCAGAGAGCCGGCGAGGACAGACAACCCAGGCGATGAGGAAATCGGGGGCGGCGGCAACGCCGCCCCCGATGGTGCTCGGCACCGTGATGCTTGTACACTTGATAACGCAGCGGCTACGCCGCAACGGAGGGGTGGCCGAGCGGTCTATGGCGGCGGTCTTGAAAACCGCTACCCTTTCCGGGTCGTGGGTTCGAATCCCACCCCCTCCGCTTCCTTGCCGCGGCGTGTCATCTGCTATCATGATGCACAGGCCCTCGTCGCTACGCCGGATCACCTGCGAGAAGGAAGGAGCATCGTCGTGAAGGTCCACGAGTACCAGGCGAAGGCCCTCATGTCCCAGTATGGTATCCCCGTACCGAAGGGCGGCGTGGCCTCCACGCCTGATGAGGCGAGGCAGATTGCCCAGGGCCTCGGTGCCGGGGCCGTGGTCAAGGCCCAGGTGCACGCCGGAGGGCGCGGCAAGGCGGGGGGGATCAAGCTGGTGAGCAGCCCCCAGGAGGCTGAGGAAGCTGCCCGCTCCCTGCTGGGCAAGCGGCTGGTGACCCACCAGACGGGGCCGCAGGGAGTCCCGGTTCGCAAGGTGCTGGTGGAAGAGGCCGCAGCCGTTGACCGGGAGCTGTACCTGGGCATTGTGATTGATGGCGCCAGCAAAGGGCCAGTGGTCATCGCCAGCGAGGCAGGCGGTGTGGAGATTGAGGAGGTGGCGGCGCACTCCCCGGAGAAGATTCTCCGCGTGGCCCCCGACCCGGTGCTGGGGCTCCAGGCTTTCCAGAGCCGGAAGCTCTCCTACGGGATGCACCTGAAGCCAGAGCTGATGCGCCCTGCTGTGGAGTTGATGACCAACCTCTACCGCCTCTTCATGGACAAGGACTGCTCCCTGGC
>JACQUN010000037.1 GCA_016210285.1 Chloroflexota bacterium | reverse complement strand
GCTCAAGCCCATCTACCGCCAGACCGCCTCTCACGGCCACTTTGGGCGCGAATTGCCCGCCTTCACCTGGGAGCGCACCGACAAGGTCGGGGCGCTGCGCCGGGCGGCAGGTCTCAAGCAGCGCTAGTTCAATCGGCGCGGCCCGCGGGCCGCGCGCTAAAATAGGGAGGATACCCCATGAAAAGAACGAGGCATTGCGGCGCGGCGCGGCGCTGGCGGTACCTGGCCTGGAGCGGCGCCCTGCTCCTGGCCCTGGCCGCCGGCTGCGCGGTGAAGAAGCCCCAAGTCCCCAGGACCAAGTTCAAGATCAGCATCCCGGTGGCCGACGACCGCACCCTGATGTCCAAGGTGGTCGGCGACCGCGACTATCTCGAACTCGACGAAACCGGGCGCATGGCCCTGGATTTCACCCATGAGTTCGGCGAGGGCGGCCGCCAGGAGATCGGCGACCGGCTGAGCATCCGGCCCAACGACGCCGACTTCTCCACTCCCATCGGCGATATCGAGCTTCCGGGAGCGGAACTGCCCGCCGTCACCATCCCCATGAGCCAGCTGGTGCCCGGCGCGGAAGCCGGAACCACGGCGCCGGTCCCGGCCACCAACATCGACACCCAGGTGCCGCTGACGGTCGAGAACATCACCTTGGTCGTGGTCAAGGAAGGCGGGATCGACATCACCTTCCTCAATGGCCTGCCGGTGGACCTGACCAATATGCGGCTCATCCTGGTGGACCGGGGGGCCGAGGTGAGCACCATCGACCTGGGCCAGGTGCCCGCGGGGGCCTCCAGGAGCGGCGTTTTCGACCTGGCCGGCAAGTCGATCTCCGGCGACTTGGCCATCCAGGTCACCGGCAGCACGGTGGCGGTCGATGAGGCGACTATCAGCAGTTCGTCCGCGCTGGAGGTGCAGGCCGCCCTGCGGCCCCTGACCGCCACCGAAGCGGACGCCCTCATCCCGCAGCAGCAGTTCGAAGACCACCAGGCCCTCGAATTCCCCGACGACCGCGTTCAGGTCACCACTGCGCTGGTCCGGAAGGGCCAGTTGGCCTTTGAAGTGACCAATAACATCCCCCTGGTCATGCAACTGGACATCGTGCTGGATGATCTGAAGAAGCCCGACGGCACCACCAATGTCTTCCGCATCGATCGCCTGAATCAGAACGCCGTGGTGACCGCGGTCTTCGACCTGGAGGGCAATGACTTTGCCCCCCTCGACCCGCTCAAACTGCGCTTCTCCTACTTCGCCAAAACCATCCCCTCCACCGAGCCGGCGCGCATCATCTCGGGCAGCGTCATCGGGGTGCAGGCCATCACCGACACGCTGGCCTTCAGCCGGGTGGAGGGGATCCTCAACCGCCTCTCCCTGCCCATTCCTTCGACCAGCAAAAAGCTGGGTTTCCCCGATGGCCTGGACAACATCGCCCTGAGCACTTCCTCCCTGCAGGTCTTCATGACCTCGGCAGTGGGCTTCAGGAGCCAGCTCAACCTGCACCTGGACGGCACCAGCACCACCGGAGACCACGGGACCCTGGATATCGACGCGGTCATTGACCGGGGAGATCCGACCAATCCCAAGCAGCAGATTTTGGGACCCTCCTCCACCGAGTTGACCACTTTCCTCAACGTGCTGCCCGACAGTCTGGTAGTGGACCCCGAGGTGCTGCTGGGCGACGGCCAGGGGGTGGAGGTGATCACCCCGGAAGACTGGGTGCAGATGGACAGCCTGGTCTTCAGGGCCCCGGTCCGGCTGCGCATCAGCGCCGATACCCAGATCCGCACCGATCCCGAACGGCGCGTTTTCAACGACGCCACTGCCCGCGAGCGCATCACCAGCAACCTCGACAGTGCCGTGGTGGAAACCGCCGTCGAGAACCATCTGCCCATAGGAGTGCGGGTGAGCCTGATGGTGGGGACTGCCCGGGACCAGGTCTTCACCAATCCCATCCTGCGCATCCCCCACGAACAGGGCTTTGGCGTCGAGGCCGCGCCGGTGGACGCCCAGGGCCGCGTCACCCAAAGCCTGAACAGCACCCAACGCATCAGCATCGGCAAGGAGGATGCCCTGGTCTTTTTGCGCCCGGGCGGGGTGTACACCGGCATCCTCATCGAGCTGGACCAGACCGCCGGCGGCAATGATATCGACGTGCTGGGCACCGACTTTGTCGACGTCAAGGCGGCGACCCAGATTTTCATGGAACTCAACGACAGCCTGGTAGAATAAGGGGGAGAGACGATGAAAAGCGCCAGATCCTTTGCCATTGCCGCCCTCCTGGTCGCCGGGTTTTCCGCCCGGTCCGAGGGCTTGGGGGACACCCAGACCCGCGCCCTGTCCCTGTCCCAGGCGTACACCGCCCTGGCCCGGGGCCCGGAGGCGGTGTTCTGGAATCCGGCCAACCTGGCCCTGCGCGGCGGTCCCCGGTTCCAGTGGGAAGTGCTCAACGCGGGCCTCTCGCTGATCGCCGAGAACAACGGCTTCTCGGTCAAGACCTACAACGATAACTTCACCGACAAGGACCGCCTGATCACCGACAAGGACAAGAGCAAGATCCTCAAGGATATCCCCGCTGAGGGCCTGCGCATCAACCTGGATCTGGACCCGCGCTTTGCCCTGGGCATCCCCTTCAACGGTGGGGTGGCCTTCCCCATCTCGGCCTGGGGGCTGAGTTCGGCCATCACCCTGGGCCTCAACACCGGCTTCGAGGCCGAGATTCCCAAGGACATGATCGAACTGATGCTGAAGGGCAATGACTTCAACAAGCCCTATGACATCGCCGACTGGGACGGCTCGGGCTGGGCGGTGTTCAGCTTCAACTTGGCCGCGGCCAAACCCTGGATGCCGGGGCAACTCAAGCCCTACCTCGACGAATTCACCGTGGGCGGCACCTACAAGATGCTCAGCGGGGCGTACGGGGAGACGCAACGCTCGGGCGGCACCCTGCTGGTGGAGCCCCAGGGGGCGGACCTGGACTTCAACATGATCACCCGCCTGGGCGGCGGGTACGGCTTTGGCCTGGACCTGGGGATGGCCGGGGTCACCAAGGACCGCAAGCTCACCCTCAGCGCCGGCCTGCTCAATTTCCTCGACTACATGTCCTGGGGGATCTCGCCCAAGCAGGATTCGGTCTTCGCCACGGCCAACGACATGAAGGTCACCAGCATCTTCGACGGAGAAGGCATCGAGGACGCCCTGGACAACGAGGACGTGGACGGGGACGGCGACGCCGATTTTCACAAAAAGCTTGACGACAAGGCTTTTTCGCGCTCGCTGCCGGCCATGCTGCGCCTGGGCGCCGCGTACCAGCTCCAGCCCAAGCTGACCCTGGTGGGCAACTACGACCAGGCCTTCAGCAGCGGCTTCGGCATCGAGGTCACCCCCCGCATCTCGGCAGGGGCTGAGTACCGGTTGGTGGACTGGTTCCCCATGCGCTTTGGCCTGACTTTGGGCGGACGCAGCAGCGGCTCCTCGCTGGGCTTTGCCTTCGGGCCCTTCAACCTGGGGCACACCCAGCTAGAGGTGTTCGACCTGGCCCTGGTCAACCGGGGCGGGATGCTGCCCGGGGTGTCCAAGGGCACTGCCATCTCGCTGATGCTCTTCAAGTTCAACCTGATTTGACCTCACCCCTGGCCCCTCTCCTGAGAGGAGAGGGAAAGAAACTCTCCCTGGAGCAACCCGTTGACAGGTTGAGATAGATACGAGAGAGGCCGGCTTTGTCCGGCCTCTCTTTTTGAGGCGCCCATGCCCGCATACCGGAGAAGGAAATCACACAAGACCGGCCTGCCGCCCGGCACCCTGGTGCACATCGGGGAGCAGCGGCTCGAAGCCGTGCAGATCCACCT
>JACQUN010000032.1 GCA_016210285.1 Chloroflexota bacterium | reverse complement strand
GCTGCATCCCCCTGCCCACGGACGCCTGGGGATGTGACGTGGTGGTGACCGCCTCGCAGAAGGGGTTCATGGTGCCCCCGGGCCTGGCCTTCGCCAGCGTCAGCCCGAAGGCGTGGGAGGTCTCGAAGAAGGCCAAGATGCCCCGCTTCTACTTCGACTTCGCCAAGCACAAGAGCTATTTCGAGCGCGGCCAGACCCCCTGGACACCCACCCTCTCAGTCCTCTACGGCCTCGACCTGGCCCTGGACAAGCTGCTGAAGGAAGGCATGGAGCGGGTGTTCCAGCGCCACGTCCAGATCGGCCAGCAGACGCGGCAGGGCGTGAAGGCCCTGGGCCTCCGGCTCCTGGCCGAGGACGAGCGGTACGCCTCGAACACGGTGACCGCGATTCGCATCCCGGAGGGGGTAGATGCCCGGCAGCTTCTCGGACTCCTCCGGACGGAGCACCAGGTGGTGCTGGCCGGCGGGCAGGGCTCCCTGGACGGCAAGATCTTCCGCATTGGGCACATGGGGTACTGCTCCCCTGAGGACATCCAGGGGGCGCTCAAGGCCCTTGAGGTGACCCTGCCCAAAGTGAGGGGAAAGGCCGGAACCCCATCCCGCTAAGGTCTCGTCTCCGGGAAACCCCGGACAGGGTTCCCCCCGGCTCTTCCCCTGCCCGATGGGCAGGGGAAGAGCCGGATAGCCTGTAGAGCCCGCTGCATGCCTCAGAGAATCCCAGCGGTCGAGGACCCATTCGAGGTAAGGCTCCTTAGAAGGACGGGAGAGGGGACATGCTCAAAGTGCTGGTGGCTGACCCCATCCACGAAGAGGGCGTCCGGTTCCTGGAGTCCCAGCCCAGCGTCAGTGTAGATGTCAAGCTCCGGCAGAAGCCAGAGGAGCTGCTCCGGCTCCTGGGGGAGTACGATGCGCTCATTGTCCGCAGCGAGACCAAGGTCACCAGCGCACTCCTCGAGGCAGGGAAGCGACTCCAGGTAGTGGGAAGAGCCGGGGTGGGGGTGGACAACATTGACCTGGAGGCCGCAACTCGCAGAGGCATCGCGGTGGTGAATGCCCCCACGGGCAACATCATTGCCGCGGCGGAGCACACCATCGCCCTCCTGCTGGCCCTGGCGCGGCACATCCCCCAGGCGGATGCCTCACTCAAGCAGGGGACATGGCGCCGCGGCGACTTCATGGGGGCGGAGATCCGCAACAAGACCCTGGGCATCATCGGCCTGGGGCGAGTGGGCACGGAGGTTGCCCAGCGGGCGCACGGGCTCCAGATGCGCCTCCTGGCCTATGACCCCTTCATCGCCCAGGACCATGCGAAGCGCCTGGGGGTCGAGCTGGGCCCCATGGAGAAAGTGCTGGCCGAGGCGGACTTCCTCACGGTCCACACCCCCCTCTCGGAAGGCACCAAGCACCTCATCGGGCCGCGGGAGCTCTCCCTTGTGAAGCCGGGCATCCGGATCATCAACACGGCCCGGGGCGGGATCGTGGACGAAGAGGCCCTCCTGCAGGGCCTGCAGGAAGGACGGGTGGCTGGCGCCGCCCTCGACGTTTTCAGCAAAGAGCCGCCAGGGGACAACCCGCTGGTGAAGCACCCCCGGGTCGTCGCCACGCCGCACCTGGGTGCTTCCACCTCTGAAGCCCAGGAGGAGGTGGCGCGCGAGATAGCGGAGCAGGTGCTCGCCGTGCTGAGGGGGCAGCCTGCGCGCTACACGGTGAACGCCCCCTTCATCCTACCGGAGGTGCGCACCATCATCGCCCCCTATCTGGACGTCGCAGCAACGGTGGGGAAACTCGCTATCCAACTGGTGGAGGGCCAGCTCGGCTCCATCACCCTGCGTTTCGAAGGGGAGATCGCGAGCCACGACACCACGGCCTTGAAGGCCGCGGCCCTTATGGGACTCCTCCAGCCCGTATCCGCCGAGCGGGTAAACCTGGTGAACGCCGCCTTCCTGGCAACCCAGCGTGGCCTGCGCGTCACCGAGCAGAAGGGGCCCGCGCCAGAGCACTACAGCAACCTTGTGACCGTTGAGGTTGCTGCCTCCGGCGGCCCAGTGGTGCTGGCCGGCACCTACATGCGGGGTGAGACCCACATTGTCCAGGTGCGAGGGTTCTGGCTCGACCTTATCCCCTCCAGCCCGTACCTCCTGTTCATTGACCACCACGACCGCCCGGGCCTCATCGGCGCCGTTGGCACCATCACCGGCCAGCACGACGTGAACATCAGCTTCATGGAGGTGGGGCGCATGGAGGTCCGGGGACGCGCCATGATGGTGCTGGGACTGGACGACCCTGTCCCGGAAGAGGTCCTCGCCAAGATCCTGGCCATCCCCCACATCTACTCCGCGAAGGTCGTGCGCCCCTAGCGTGGTGTCCCCGAAAAACGCTGGCAAATGTCATTCTAAGTCCCGACCCGTCGGGACAAAGAATCTGGCGCGGTGCCCCCCACCCCACCAGATGCTTCACTTCGTTCAGCATGACAACTCGCCGCTGCGGATTAGTTTAGGG
>JACQUN010000031.1 GCA_016210285.1 Chloroflexota bacterium | reverse complement strand
GCCCTGTCCTGCATAGCGGTAGTGGAGCTGGCCGTAGGGGGTGTCCGCATAGGCTCGCCGGATGGTGGAGGTCATGCTTTCTCCCTGCAAATGTGGTGTATCCGCCAATGCAGCAGGAGCATTTTACACCAAGCCCTCAGCGCCTGCCTGCGGCCAGCGCCTTCTCCACACCCTTCTTGGTGGCGCAGCGCTGGAAGATGTCCAGGGCCTGGCCTAGAAGATGCAGTCTCTCGTAGGCTATAGTATCCGCCCTGCCATGTGCCCCTCGCGAATAGCCTCCATCGCCTTGCGGGGCGCTACACAGTCCCCCACGGCCACCACCTCGGGGATGCGTCCCTCGGCCCTCAGGGTTTCGTAGAGCCCGGTCACCGGGACATTTTGCACCGACGTCACGATGAGGTCCACGCCCTCAATAGCCTCTCCATCGCCGTCGTACACCTCGCTCAGCACGACGGTCTTCCCCTCCACCGCCTTCAGTAGCCGCTCTAGGTGGAAGGTGACTTTCTTCTGCCGCAACCGCCGCACCAGGGGCACCTGGCTGACGAGGTGGAGGTCTCTGCCTATGACACTGGCGCCAGTCACCCAGTGGACCTCTGCGCCGCGCTCCGCCATGAACTCGGCGGTGCCGCCGGACTTGTAGGTGCCGTCCTCCTCCATCAGCACCACCCGCTGTTCCCGGCCCAGGGGCACCCTCCCCTCCAGCACGTCATAGACGCTCACCACCCTGGGGCTACTCGGTCCGCCAGCACCCCGAATCTCCGGGACCTGAGGCACCGAACCAGTGGCTACCACCACGGCGTCAGCCCCGCCGCGGAGGGTGCTGGGGGTCGCCTCAGTGCTGAGCTTCACCGTGACCCCAAGCTTTTTGACCTGCTGCTCCAGCCAGGCGGTCGCCTTGCCGAACTCCTGCCGGTAGGGGGCTTTGGTCAGGGTGTTGACCTGGCCACCCAGCCGGTCGCTCTTTTCGTAGAGGGTCACCCGGTGGCCCCGAAGGGCGGCGATGCGGGCTGCCTCCAGCCCTGCCGGACCGCCGCCCACTACCGCGATCTCCTTGCGGTGCGAAGCCTGGGTGACCGGGCCAAGCTCGTACTCACGGCCAGCCTCGGGGTTCACCAGGCAACCGATGGGCTTTCCGACGACGAGGGCGCGGCCACAGCAGCCCTGGTTACAGCCGATGCAAGGGCGGATGTCCTCCGGCCGCCCTTCCACCAGCTTACGGCCAATCTCAGGGTCCGCCAGATGGGCGCGGGTCATGCATACCATGTCTGCCTTGCCTGAGGCCAGGATCTCCTCTGCCAGCATCGGGTCAGCGATCCGGCCAATAGCGAAGACAGGGATGCCTCTGGTCGCCTTCTTGATAGCTTCGGCGAGGTGGACGTAAGCGCCCTGGGGCCAGCTCATGTCGGGTATCTGCTGGGCAAGGCTGTAAGGGGCATACTCCACGCTGTGGGAGATATTCAGGAAGTCCAGGTCACCCCCTGCTTCCAGCAACCGGGAGAACACGGCAGCCTGCTCCACGGTGATGCCACCAGGCACCAACTCGTCGGCGCTGAGGCGGATGCCCACGATGAAGTCGCGTCCTACTGCCTGGCGGATGGCGTGGGCCAGCTCCAGGGGGAAGCGGGTCCGGTTGCGGATGCTGCCGCCGTACTCGTCGGTGCGATGGTTGGTGAGGGGGGAGAGGAACTGGCCGACCAGGAAGCCGTGGGCGCCGTGAATCTCCACCCCGTCGGTGCCCGCCCGCTTCATGTGGACGGCGCACCTGGCCCACCAGCGCAGGAGGTCCTGAATATCCTCCCTGGTCATCTCGTGGGAGACCTCGTTGGAGCCAGAGGGGTTCGCCCAGGGAATCGTGATGGCCGAGGGTGCCCAGACCGGGAGCAGGGTGTCCATGCTGTTGGCGTTGCGCCCTGCATGGTGGAGCTGGACCAGAACCCTGGCCCCATGCTCGTGCACCGCATCCGCCACCGCGCGGAAGGAAGGGATGGTGGCCTCGTCCCAAGCCTCCAGGCTTGCCGGAACACCCCGGCTGGTGGGGTGGACCCGGGTATTCTCCATGATGATCAGGCCGATGCCTCCGCGAGCGCGGGCAGCGTGGTAGGCCACGTGGCGCTGGGTAGGGTGGTGGTCCGAGCCGAAGTTGGTCCCGTGGGCGGAGCTGACGAGGCGGTTTCGGACGACGGCGTTTCCGATGCGTATCGGTGAAAGTAGATATGGAAATCGTGGTTGCATCCCTTGCCCTCCATATGGAACTCTTCGCTTTCTTGCCCACCGCTGGGGGAAACCCTGGCAGTGGTAGAGTGCCACCATGATACGAAGGGAGTTGTCCTGTGTCAACGGAGCGCAGGGGCGCCGGTGGCTCTCCAGTGGCTCCAACCAGCCCCTCGGGTTGCACGACACTTGGCTTTGAGGCGGCGTTCCCACCCCTCTGGCTTCCGCTACCCCAGGCGGAGGTTGGGTGTCACATCCAGGTCGGGGCCGTGGTGCACCCCCTGGCGCAGATGGAAGTACGCAGCGGCAGCGATCATGGCCCCGTTGTCGGTGCACAGCCCTGGGC